>JALSNT010000174.1 GCA_026986885.1 Desulfobulbaceae bacterium | reverse complement strand
CTCCACGGGACAGAGCACGATCACGCAAGATAGAGGAGTGTTAACCAGTCGGCTGTGAAATTCAAGAATTGTAAACTGACCACCAAATTCATGCTTGGCCTGGGGCTGATCCTGCTTGTAACTAACTGTATCGTTACCATTTTTTTTTACAGCTATGTGAAAAATCTCTACCTTGAGGAGATTTATCAGAAAACCGAATTTACCCTGGGTTATATTAATGCGACCATGGAATTTGTCCGTGACGATCTCCGGCCCAGAATGCTTCACTTCCTCCCCAGAGATGAGTTTATCAGCGAGGCCATGTCCACTTCGGTGGTCAATAAAAAGATCATGGCCCGCTTTATCAGAAGATTTCCCCGTAATGTCTATCGCCGGGTTGCCCTTAATCCGATGAATCCGAAAAATGCGGCTAATGCATTTGAGCGCCGTTATATTGCCCGTTTCAATAACGATTCAGACCCGGCACCCGGTTGGCAGGGGTTGGTTTCCAAAGACGGACAGCAGTATTTTATCCGTCTCGAAGCAGTTCGTATGGAAAAATCCTGCCTTCTTTGTCACGGTGACCCCGTCCTTGCCCCCAGATCACTTCTGCAACACTATGGCGTCAACAACGGTCATAACTGGAAGGTGGGACAGGTCATCGGCCTGGAATCCATTGCTATTCCCGTTGCCCAGACATTCTATCAGATACGCCAGGCCGCTCTGGTGATTTTTATTGTCGGTTTAATCGCCCTTTCCGTTGTCCTTGTCCTTATCAACTATTTCCATTTTGTCGTAGCCGTTCGTCCCCTGCGTCGGGCCAGTGCCTTTTTTAAATCCGTGGTCAGCGGTGAAAAGGGCCTGGATGTCCGTTTTGATGTTCAGGGCGGCGATGAGATTGCCGAGTTGGGTGATTCCTTTAACCGGATGATCGGTTATTTGAAAGAGTCCCAGGAGGAGGTTCGTTCCTCTGAGGCCAGGTACCGACAGATTTTTGAAGGTTCCAAGGAAGGTATCATCGTCACCGACTGCGAAGGAGTGGTACTGGATGTCAACGAGGCCGGCATAGAACTTTTCGGTTGCAGGAATCGGGATCAATTCATGCAGAATGTCACCATCCATGATTTTTTTGTTCATCCGGAAATTCGGCATAAATTTCTTACCCAAATGGAGCAGCAGGGCTTTGTCAAAGATTTTGAGGCACTGTTTCGTAAGCGCGACAACTCCGAGTTTGAAGTTTTAATTACCGCCACCCTGCAGCGCAAGGAGCAACAACCAGGTTGCCTGTACGAGTGTATTATCCGGGATGTCAGTGAACGTAAGCGCATGGAATCGCAGATCCGTCAGGCAGAGAAACTGGCCTCCATCGGCCAGCTTGCCGCCGGGGTAGCCCATGAGATCAATAATCCGCTTTCCATCATCCTTGGCTATACCGGTCTGCTGTTGAAAGAAAATCAAGATACGGACCGGACCGGGGATCTTGAAATTATCCGTAATAATGCAGGAATGTGTAAAAAGATTGTCGAGGACCTGCTCAACTTTTCCCGGCAGACGGATACCCGGTTTGTACGGGCGGATATTGCCGAAATCATTGGTTCTGTCATTGACGTGCTTGAGGGAGAGTTTCTTGGCAAGGGAATAGAGGTGATAACCGACTTTGCCGACGATATTCCCCTGGTTCCCATGTCGGTCGACAAGATACGACAGGTCTGTCTCAATCTTTTAATCAATGCGGCCCAGGCCATGGAGAGCGGGGGCACCATCCGGGTGGTTGGCCGTTATGAGAAAAAGGCTGACATGGTATTAGTCTCCTTTGCAGATACCGGCTGTGGTATTCCGTGTAAGATCCGGCACAAGATTTTTGATCCCTTTTTCACCACCAAGGAACCGGGTAAGGGCACCGGACTCGGCACC
This sequence comes from Desulfobulbaceae bacterium, assembly GCA_026986885.1. The sequence continues at coordinate 1,876 of JALSNT010000174.1, read as the reverse complement.
TCGGTCAGCTATGGCATTATAGAGGAACACGGCGGTGAAATTTCCTTCACCAGTGAAGAAGGAAAAGGCACGACATTCCGGATACGATTACCCCTGGAGGAGCAGTCGAAATGAGCAGACAGGCGGTTTTACTGGTTGATGACAAAAAGGACATGCTGACCATGCTGACCAGGCTTCTTCATTCTGGATTGCCGGCTGTTGATATCCATTGTGCCGGCGGCGGTGCGGAAGCCCTGGACTTTCTCGAGCGCTCCCCCTGCGATGTTGTGGTGACTGATATCAGAATGCCGGCAATGGATGGCATGGAATTGCTGCGCCAGATCAGCAAGCGGGAGGGCGGAGCAATAGTCATCATGATGACGGCCTACGGCAGTATTGACAACGCCGTTGAATCATTGAAACTCGGAGCCTATGATTTCGTCACCAAGCCCTTTGATGAAGAAAGGCTGGTGCACGTTATCCGCAAGGCGTTGGAGCATAAGGCTCTGCAACGGCAGACCAGAAAGCTGGAGCAGCGCATTCGGGAACAGAAGGTCAATGAGCGTTTTATCGGCCAGTCAACCGTGCTGCTCAAATTGACCGAGATGATTAACCTGGTTGCCAGAACCGATGTGCCGGTGCTGATTACCGGCGAAACCGGTACCGGCAAGGAACTGGCCGCCTCCATGATCCACGATTTGAGTGACCGGGTTGATGGTCCCCTGGTGACGGTTAACTGCGCGGCAATCCCTGAGGATATTCTGGAAAGTGAACTTTTTGGACATCGAAAAGGCGCCTTTACCGGGGCCGATGCCGACCGTGCCGGTTTGTTTGCCGCGGCCGAGGGCGGCAGCATTGTCCTTGATGAAATCGGTGATATGCCCATGCTCCTGCAGTCCAAGCTGTTGCGGGTCCTGCAGGAAAAAAAGGTTCGCCCCCTGGGTGCGGACCGGAGCCGCATCATTGATGTGCGCATCATTGCCTCAACCAACCAGAATCTGCCGGAAAAGATCATGGCCGGGCAGTTCCGGGAAGATCTGTATCACCGGTTGGCCTGTGTCGCTCTCAATACCCCGTCCCTGCGTGATATTCCCGATGACATTGCCCTGATCGCCAATCATTTTCTCTGCCGCTACAATAAGGAATTCGGGCAGGAGAAGAAGATGTCGGATAAGGCCCGCCGTTATTTGATAACCAGAAAATGGACCGGGAATGTGCGGGAGCTGCAGAACGCCATCAAACGGGCCCTGATTTTTTCCAAGAGCGACGAACTGCTGCCCGAGGACTTTGACTGTGCCTTGAGTATACTGCCGCGCAATGACACCGGCGCGGAAGAGTTATGTGACTGGAGCTATCGGGATGCCAAGGAAAAGATTCTGGAAAAATTTACGCTCCGGTATATGAGCCGCCTGCTGGAACAGACCGGCGGCAACGTGTCACAGGCGGCAAGAAAGGCCGGGATTGAACGGCAGTCCCTGCAGCAGCTGTTGAAAAAATATGGTATTTCAGCGGCCTCCTTTCGTGAGCGTAACCCCCGTTAACCCGGTTGCAACCAGTCCTCTGCCTCAATTCAGGTTCTGTTTTCCGGTACGCAGGCCTGAAACTGATCACAGAAATCATGGGCGCCAAGGTATTCCTCGTGCCGGGAGCAGATGCCGTCATCCTTGCGCACCGAACCATAGGCTGAGCCCAGGGTGATCCAGCCCTCGAATTCATTTTCCAGGTACTTGGGATCATTACGAAAGAACATGCAGTTCAGACAAATTTTTTTCTTCTTTGTTTGTATGGATGACATGTTTCGCTCCTTTGGAAAAAGATATCCACAGCCCGGCTTCGGGCTGTGGATATCCATGTTGGCTGGATTTTTTGCCGTCAATGTGACAGGTTCTGCCAGTAA
>JALSNT010000173.1 GCA_026986885.1 Desulfobulbaceae bacterium | reverse complement strand
GTTGGCCTGCTTGAACGAATAGGTAGGCGAAGACTCCGTGTGGCACTGGTAAACGTTTACATTATGCCGGTAATACGGGAGAAACAGCATCTCGGTGAACGGTTACGTTTTGCGGCAGGAGTGGTTATGATCGCATTGTAAGCTCTTATCTACAAGCAGTACTCTTTTGCCTAAATTGAGTGTTTTGATTTTTTGGGGGTTCACCAATTACAGCTATGCGAAAAATATTTCTGGTCCTGTCCCTGTTTATCGGTATTATCCTGTTCGGGACCTTTGGCTACATGGTATTGGAACATCTTTCCTTCTGGGATTCCATGTATCTTACCATTATAACCATCGCCACCGTCGGTTATGGCGATTTGGTACCCATCCATCCCGGGGGCAAGGTGTTTACCATTTTTCTGCTTTTTGCAGGGGCCGGGCTGGTCATGTATACCCTGAGCAAGATAACCGAGGCCATGGTTGAGGGCAGTTTGCGAAAAATGCTGGAGAGGAGAAAAATGGATAAAAAAATTGCCAGACTGCATGATCACTTTATTATCTGCGGTTTTGGTCGAATAGGGCAGGTAATAAGTGAGATTCTCGACGATGCCGGTCGCGCATTTGTTATCATCGAGCGTGACCCTGACGTATTAAAAGAGATTGACCAGCTCGGCTATATTTCGGTGGAAGGGGAGGCGGAAGAAGATGAGATCCTTCATGTTGCCGGGATAGAAAGAGCATCGGGGTTGATTGCCGTCGTTTCGACCGATGCGGATAATCTTTTTATCACCCTGACTGCCCGTGGTCTGAATTCCTCCCTGTTTATTCTTGCCCGGTCTTCCGGCTCAAAGGGGACCCGGACGAAATTGCTCAGGGCCGGGGCATCCAAGGTCATTTCTCCCTATTATATCGGCGCGCGCCGCATGGCCCAGCTGCTCCTGCGGCCGACAGTCACCGACTTCATAGATCTGGCCATGTATGCCGGTGAACTGGGGCTTAAATTAGAGGAAATTCTGGTCTCGGAAAAGGCTATTTTTGTCAATAAAAATCTCATGGAATCAGGGATTCGCAAGCGCCATGATGTTATCGTTGTCGCTATCAAGCGCGGAGGTGGTGATATGTTGTTCAACCCCAAGCCCGATACCATGATCCTGCCTGGTGATATCATGATAGTTCTTGGTGAGGCCGAGCATATTATTGCCCTTGAGAAAGAGGCCTGACAATGGCCAGCATTTCACGTACCGCCTGTTCAAGCCCCACCAGCACAGCCCTGCTGATAACGGCATGGCCGATGCTTAACTCCTCGATGGTCGGCAGGGCGGCAATCCGGGCTGTCGTCAGATAGTCCAGGCCATGGCCGGCATTGACCCGCAGGCCTGATTCAAAAGCCAGTTCGGCGGCCTGTTCGATCATGCGGAATTCACGGTCCCTTTCCTTGTCGGTAAGCGCGTCACAATAACGACCGGTATGCAGTTCGACAAAGGTTGCGCCTATGTCCGCCGCCGCCTCAATCTGGGCCGCATCCGGATCAATGAAAATTGATACCGGTATTGAGGCTTTGTTCATCCTGGCAATGGTTTTTGCCAGTTTTTTTTCATTTTTTAATATATCCAAGCCACCTTCAGTGGTCAGTTCCTTTCGTTTTTCCGGCACCAGGGTAATCATGTCCGGTTTGACCTCAAGGGCAATGGTGATAATTTCCTTAACTGCGGCCATCTCCAGATTCATCTTTGTTTTAATGGTCTGACGCAGGAGATGGATATCACGATCCTGGATGTGTCGCCGGTCTTCGCGCAGATGGACGACGATTCCTTCGGCGCCGGCTAATTCGCAGATACCGGCGGCAAGTACCGGGTCCGGTTCCGCGTTGCCCCTTGCCTGCCTGATGGTGGCTATATGGTCGACGTTTATTGCAAGATGCGGCATGGTTGTACTCCTGATTTTTTTGTTTTTGTTACTGGGCGCAATAATTTGTCGGATAAGTTGTTTTTCTTTTTCCCACATGGCTTGCGCCTCTTCTTCGGAACGTTCATGATCATACCCCAGAAGGTGAAGGAGGCCGTGGATCATCAGCTCGGCAACGCGAAAATGCAGGGAAGTGTTCTGCTCTCCGGCTTCTTTGTAGGCAGTGTCCAGGGAGATGAGGATATCTCCGAGTTCAGATGACCGGCCCGGGAAATTTTCGTCATCGTCTCCAGCCGGGAAAGAGAGAACATTCGTTGTTCCTTCCTTCTTTCGATATCGGTGGTTGAAGTCAGCCATGGTTGCGTCATCGACCAGCACAAGACTGAAGAGCTGTCCCGGCCGATCAAGCAGTTCAAGCAATCGTTTTCCCCTGTCAAGGAGGAGCCTCCGACTGATTCGGCAGTCGGCAGGCGAGTATTGTTTAATTATGTGTACAGGCATGGGGGGATGATTCAAAAAGAGAATAACTGGAAACAGTTAGGCCAGGGCAGGGTGATCTCATTGGCGACGCCTTTATAATGCACGTACCGAACCTTTACCGGTTTTGTGTTCATAGGCATGGATGATTTTCTGAACCAGGGGATGGCGAACGACATCAGACTTTGAAAAACGGCAAAAGGAAATGCCGGTTATGGCAGAGAGAATACGTTCTGCTTCCACCAGGCCGGACCTGCCGTGCCCGGGAAGGTCTATCTGGGTAATATCGCCGGTAATAACGGCTCGCGAATCAAAGCCGATACGGGTTAAGAACATTTTCATCTGTTCCCGGGTAGTATTTTGTGCCTCATCAAGGATGATAAAGGCATTGTTCAAAGTTCGTCCACGCATGAAGGCAAGTGGTGCCACTTCAATAGCCCCCCGCTCAAGCAGGTCCAGGGCTTTTTCCTTCCCCAACATATCGTTAAGGGCATCAAGAAGTGGGCGGAGGTACGGATCAACCTTCTGGGCCATATCGCCTGGAAGAAAGCCTAATTTTTCTCCGGCTTCCACAGCGGGACGGGTCAGGATGATAGAGCGAACCTGTTGCGAAGAAAGTGCGGCAACGGCCATGCCGACGGCAAGATATGTTTTGCCGGTGCCGGCAGGGCCAATACCGAAAACTATATCGTTTTTGCGGATGCAGTCAATATACTGTTTCTGGTTGACACTTTTGGGCGAAATGATCCTTTTCCCGGAGGTGATATAAACCTTATCAAGAAAAATTTTTTCAAGTCTGGTGTCGGGCGATGATTCCAGAATTTTAATGCCGAAAGTGATGTCCCCGGCAAAGACGGGATAGCCCTTCTCAATGAGCTCGTAAAGCTGAATCAGGGTGGAAACTGCCAGCTTTACACTGTGCTCGGGTCCGCATACCTGTAAGTGGCTGCCACGAACGGATACCGTTACTCCGGCAGCCTGCTCAACCGTGCGTAAATTTTTATTCAAGTCACCGTACAACATCCGGACGACATTATTGTCGTTAAAAGCCAGATCCTGTGCAGTGTGAGTATTAAGGGCAGAGGTTGTTTTCAACGCTAAATTATTTTGCAGCGGGTTTTAATTCCCGATCAATCATCTTCTGCAGGCCGGGCAGGCTTCGGTTTTTAACTCTATGCCCGTTGATAAACAGGGTCGGTGTCCCTGTGACATCTGCTTTCCGGGCATCCATGATATCTTTGTACAGTTTTTGTTGGGTGGCAGGATCGGTCAGATCTTTTTTAAACTGTTCCATGTTCAGACCGATTGATTTGGCATCGGCTTCAATGGTTTTCGGACTCAGTGGGCGTGAGTTGAACAGCGCGTCATGCATTTGCCAGAATTTACCCTGATTCTGGGCGGCAATGGCAGCGAGAGCTGCTT
>JALSNT010000172.1 GCA_026986885.1 Desulfobulbaceae bacterium | reverse complement strand
CCACCCCCGTCATTCCCGCGGTCTGTTGGGCGGGAATCCAGTCTTTTTTTGTATGTATGATCTACCCGAAGTCCGGCAGTCCGTTGTTAGACAATCCATTCTGTCTGTATCCGGGCGGGCTTCATGGATCCCCGAATACAACCTCGGGGATGACGAATTAAGTCGTCATTGCCGCGTAATAAAAGGGGTCATAACCCTTTTAATGCTTCACTCTATAAAAAGGAAAGAGAGGTGTCCTTTTTTCGTTAATTTTCAGCGGAATACTATCGCATCTGATGAGAAAAAACGGATTAAAATTCAATAGGCGTGAAGAAAAAAACAAACCTCCCTTGTTCAATGTCCACTTTAAATGTTGCTCCATGGCTGATGCCGTAATAAACATAGCCGGGAGTGGCTGACGGGGCGTCTGATTCAGTGGCATGTTGTGGTGATTCAAAATCACGGTCTCGATCATACCATGACATCAGCATATAATCGTCCAGATGTCTGCCTGCCTCCTCCTTTGCCATTTCCATGGCTTCAAGATAGTCTGTCGGTGATTTTTTCGGTGTTAATTCAACCAGCGTGACCCCTGATAAATCAGGATCTTTAAGTGTGCAAACCTTACCGGTTGGTGTTTGTTCTTCTTTTTTTGTCATGGGAATCCTCTGTTTCTGAGTTTTTTAAGCGGGCACGGCGTCGGTATCAATTTCGGTATCAATTTCGGCATCAATTAACAACACGGGCCATCAATGCCCAAAAGTTCGTTGATGACTGCACGAACACACCCCTCGCCCGCTTCTACGGTGATTGCTCCTGCCGGACAGTTGCGCATGCAGGCGCCGCATTCCATACATAGTTCTCCAGCTATCATTTCGGCCTTGTTTCCTTTCCGACCAATAAATACGCCATGCGGGCAGACAGTGGAACAGAGTCCGCAGCCGATGCATTTTTCCCGGTTAAATTCCAGGGAGATTACATCATCAAAATATTTCAAGTTTGCCATTATCTTTATTTCTCAATTCATTTCTCAATTCATTGTTCAACTCATTCGGAGAGATATTCCCCATAATATGACTCCGACGACAAGGCTGAAAAATTGCAGTGGCATGGCCCGCAGCATTTCTTTTTTTACGCCGTTAAGCGAGGTAAATGTTGATGCACCGGTAAATGCCATTCCCAGCCATGAGGAAATTGCCAGGGTAATGAGCAGCCATGAGGCCTGCTCTGTCAGGCTGTATTGTATGGAGAAAGCAGTTGCGCCCGTAAAGAAAATGACAAAAAGCACAAGGCCCGCGATTGCACCTTTGACGCTGAATGCACGTCCCGGAAGCCAGGGGAGCAGCAATGGTGTTAGAATGTTGCCGGCTATTATTGCAAGCAGTACGGACAAAACAGGCGGCAGGCCATGAATGCGGACAGCTTCGGCAAAAGATTCTTTACCGGCAAGACCGGCAATGAGCAAAAATACAAACATGAACGGGATTCCCTGCTTGAGGCCCTGCATCAGTTCAACCGGTACCAGGACAATGCGATCTCGCAACGGGAATTTTTTTATACGCATTTCCGGGCCTGCCTGACAATCGTTGTCGAGAAAGTTCGGTATGTCTGCGACGGAAACAGGGCCGTATATGATCGTGAAACCGGAATATTTTTTCACTGCATGGGCTTCCAGGCCCGGTGCTCCGAGTTGGGGTACAATCAACTTTTGATGCGCGACAATTTCATGCAGGCGGGAGGCCTTGATACGGTCAAGCATCTCTTCGGTGCCGAAAGTTCCCTTACCGGCCGCACACCAGACATTGACTCCTTTAGTGTCCAGCACCAGGATCCATGCGTCGCGACCGGCAAGCGCCTGTCGCAGCAGGTCAAAGCTCATTTTGTAGTTGGCGCTGGTGAGGACGGGACTGTCTGCATTCGGATTGCCAACGGCGTACAGGCCCGGCTCCACCATGAAATGATTGCGACCAATATTCCAGCGGACCCGGAAATGACCATACAGATCCTGCCTGCTCAGCGCTGTCCCTACTTGCGGCACCGGCCCTGCCGGCGTGGCTACTGTTCCCTGTACAAAAGGCTGATCAGCGGATGGGAGGCGGAATTCTCCTGCTCCTGCAGGGATTTTTTTGGCCATGGGCAGAAAGGCCATGGCATTGTCGGTGGACGTTTGGTTCATGGTTTGTCGCTGGGGTCGATTTTCGGAAGCGGTTGCAGTTGTACGGGAGCATTGCTTTTGCAGTCTCCGCCGCAGTTGCATTCTTCCGTGGATATGTCCTGACTGCCATGGTTGTGCCCATGATGGTGGTCACTTGTGCAGGAATCAGAGGAACATCCGCAGCCGGTTTTTCCGCCCATCCATCCTTTAACTATATGGTAAAGCGGCTTGACGGACAGGGCGAGCAGCAGCAGGGTCGCCGACAGCATCAGCCAGTGGGGCAGGACTTCAGCAGCCTTGCCCACCTGGGCAACGGCGGAAATGCCAAGGCCTGCATAAACGGCATCGACTGCCAGCCCGCAGAGGACACTGACAACACCAATGGAAAGCAGGTACAGGCCGGTGGCACGTTTACCTAACAGGCCGATCAGCACGGAGAGTGAGGTGATATTAGTGGCCGGGCCCACCAACAGAAAAACGAGGGCCGCGCCCGGGCTGACTCCTTTCATGATAAAGGCGGCGGCAATGGGGGTCGAGGCGGTGGCACAGATGTACAGAGGGATGCCGAAGGCAAGCATTAACAGCATGGACGAAATCCCGCCACCGAGGTATTTTGTAATTATATCATCGGGAACCAGGACGGTGATCAGGCCGGCCAGCAGGACACCGGCAAAGAACAAGCCCGCGAGATCAGCCCACAGGTCGATTGCTCCGTAGCGGATACCAACGCCTAATTTTTCCATCAGGCTGTGATGGCGTCGGTGCTCAGCCGGAGGGCAATCCAGGCCGTCACAGCAGTTATCAATGGTACAGCTCAAGTCTGGCTGAACATTCTCTCTCTTTGATGGAGGATTGATTATATTTTCGGCGATACCGGCGATAAAGGCCGAGATAAAAGCGGAGATCGGCCGGGCGACGGTCATGATCGGGTCCAGCAGGGCCCAGGAAATAGAGATGGAGTCCACACCCGATTCAGGGGTGGATATCAGAAAGGCCGTGGTGGCGCCGTTGTTTGCCCCCTGCTTTTTCAGGGAAGCGGCTGCGGGCAGCACCCCGCAGGAACAGAGCGGGATGGGAATACCTAACAATGCGGCCTTGAAAACTGAAGAGAACCGGCCTGTGCCAAGATGATTTGCCACATAGCTCGGGGATAAAAAAACCTTGAGCAGGCCGCCGACCAGAAGGCCGAAAAGGATAAAAATTGCTGCCTGCTGGAGCAGTTCCCAGGAGGCAAGCAGGGTCTGTATCAGAAATGAGATCATTTTTTCTCCTTTTCTTCGCGGATATGTTCCAGCGCCAGCTTGATCAGGGCCGAAACATGGTCGTCATCAAGCCGGTAGTAGAGAACCGGCCCCTGCCTGCGATTGGCCACCAGGTGCAACCCTCTGAGCAGGCGCAGTTGATGGCTGACGGCGGACTCACTGACCCCGATAAACCTGGCCAGGTCACAGACACACATCTCTTCCCCGGCAAGCGCCCATAAAAGGCGCAGGCGATTCGGATCCCCCATGGCCTTGAACAGGGCCGCCAACTGCTCGTTTTCCTTTGCAGCAAGCTCGTGCCTGCGGGCATTGTCAATTCGATCCTGATGAATACAGCGACACGCGCACTGTTCTTGTTGCGGGAGCATACCAATACCTTTTTTATAATTTGATCATTTGT
>JALSNT010000171.1 GCA_026986885.1 Desulfobulbaceae bacterium | reverse complement strand
TTATCAACCTGCTTCATTAATTTTCCATACCAGTCATCGGCTGCCTTGCGGCTGATATTTACAAGCTGATCGGCACTGGAGGCAACGAGCGAGTAGGGATACTTTTTCAAATAGGCCTCCGCCTTGTTGACCACCGTATAACCATCCCTCTCGGGATTATAGGCAAGGTAGCTACGGAGCAGCTCTGCGTAGGCCCGTACCTCTTCGCTCTGCTGGTCGGCAACATTCAGGGCGGCTAATTGCTGCTCCGCCCATTCATTTTTCTCTGCCAGTCCATGATACAGGGAGACAATTTCACTATACTGTTTTTTAGCAGGTTCATAAGCACCAAGGGAAAAATCAAGATCACCCAACAGCTGCATCAGTTTAAACTCCCACTGGGCCTGATCGCGCCTGCGTATTCGATGAAGCAGGTCGGCAACCACTTTGCGGGATTCTTTTTCCCGACCGGTTTTCATCAAAGCCCGGGCATAGGCATAGGTTAACTCGTAGGGAGGCGGCGAGGGAAGTGATGCGGTAAGTTGTTCATATTCATTAATTGTTTTTTTATAATCGCCTGCAGTATAGGCACTGCTGACGGCCTGCTTTTTTTCCTCTAACATTGTCCTGTTGATCGGAACAAGAGTACGTTCCGGATGATCCCGGACCAGCAGCTTGCCGCAGTCACCTTCAAGCAGGGCAAAATCATCTTTCTCTAAGGCAAACAATGTATTTTTTGCAAACAGTTCCGCCGGCGTCACCGAATCTCTTCGCAGAAACTGCTGATGCAGGTCATTATACCTGTCTAAAATGTCTTCAAGCCGCTGTTGACAGGCAGCGAGTTTCTCCTGTTTTTCCGAGGTACCGGAGAGAGAGGCGATAGAGGCCTGTAAATTTTTTATAAGGGCTATTTTTTGTTCATAGGAGAAAATTCGCTCATTGATACGGGTCAACACCGGCAGCAACTGGTTGGTGGCGGAAGAGACAGATTTATTATTTTCCGATTTTTGCAAAGAGGTGGTCGTCTGTTGCCCGGCAGGGACGGCCTGCGGCTTCTTTGGATAACCCATTGCCGCCTGTTGCTGTATCCGTCCCCGGTAAGGCGGCACCATCGGTTTTTCAACCGCACAACCAGTAAACAACAGGATGCAGGGACAAAACACAAAAAATATAGCCCGCAAATATTTCAGTATAAAATACATAGAGATATTACTCCCACGGGACAGTGCCGACGGGATAGTCTTTTCAAGGCCACTGAAAGCCGACATTGCAAATACTTTGATACAGGACACCCTGTACAGGGAGGACCGTACACAAATAATAATTAAACTATCAGATTACACGGGAAGCTACAATTGGTTTTTAATTTTTTCTTTTTCATGCCCATCCGCGCTCTTCACCCCTGTTACCCGGCAGCAACAATCCCGGCAGAGAACTACCGGCCACCTGCATCTGCAGAAATATTATGCCAAAAAGGATGAAACATCCGGGCCGGTTCAAAATGACCGCCATCGACGATACCGTAGCTTAAAATTACGGGAAAATCAGGAGCTATCAGGTCGTGCCGTGCTCCCCGCCCCTGAAGTACGGCGCCACCCTGCTTTGGATCTACCGGCACAAATAACTGACCACTGTCAGGATAGCGAAGTCCAAGGCCGCCAAAACTTAAATCCACCGGATCAAAATAATCCCCTGCCTTCTCCTTTGCCAGCACCGCTGCCGCCATATCACTCCAGGCGGGCAAGGCACCGACAGACCCGGTAATATGCGTATTACCGCTTTTCATGGGTTGATTTTTATCATAACCGACATACACCCCGAGCGTATAGCCGCCGGCAAGCTCCATAACCGAATCGTTACCGGTGGAAGGTGCGGGCACATAACCGACAAAGGCGGCATTGCGAAATTGATTAGCCGTTCCGGTTTTTCCGGCAAGTGGAACCTGCAGGTCAAGGGATTCCAGCTCCGCCTCCTTTTTGGGATCGTCGCTGTGCAGACGTACATGTTCAGCGGCATATCGCCCGGTTCCGTATCTGACCACATTCTGCAGAATATGGGTCACGGCCGCCGAGATTTTGGAGTCGACGACATGGTGGCTTACCGGATTACGCTTATAAATAATTTCTCCATCGGGAGTTTCAATACGATCAATTATGGAAAGCCCGCACTCCACATCTTCTTCATTTTTTCCGGACAGGTCGGCATCCCGGCCATCGCCCGCATTATTTTTATACAAAAAACCGGTGACAATGGTTTCATACATACGGGTCAGTTCGGCCAGGGAAACAACATTTGATCCCAGCGGAAAGGAGAGTACCGGCGCCAACCTGCTGTTAATGCCCATTTCACGACCCAGCCGCATAAGATATTGCAGCCCGAGCATAACCCGGTAGTCACGAATCTTTGATAAAACCTCCATGGAATAAGGCCGGGCAGTGAAAAGTTTCAATCTCTCTTTTTCCATCTGCGCCTGCACCTGCTCATAGGCGCAGGCGCACACAGCGCCCTCAAGCTGCACTGATTTCCAGAATCGATCATTTTCCGCCTCAGCAAGTACATCTATCCGATGTAAAACGTCCGTGTCGTCAAGAACATGCCAGTTCTCCGGTAAGCTTTGCCGCAGGGTCAGGATTATCGCCCCCGACTCATCCTCGACCAACAGACCTGCCGGTCGAACCGGGGTGGTCGATGAAAAGGAAAAAAACCCGTCCGCCTTATCCTGAAGCTCCTGATAATACAATTTCCAGGCCTGCAACAGGGGCAGTAACGGCTGCAAACTTAGATAGGATCGTTGTAACATCCGTTTCCTCAACCGCAGTTCCCGGCGTTCCCTAACCTTTAGTTTCTTACTTTTCAGTTGTGCCTTGATCTGGTCAATAAATTTATCATAATGAAGGCCATAGGGGAGCTGTTGCAGCCGGCTGTATTGGGCGGCCCGATCTTCAAACAGAAAATCCGTTTCCAGATTTTTGACGGCCTGATCATAGGTGGCCTGCCCCAGGATATCCCGGTCCACCTTAATACCAAAAGTATCACGGATGCGGGCGCTGAATTGCCGATATGATTCCTTGCTGCCGTCATCATTTGTCCGTGGTGCCATATCAAGATACGCAGCCACCTCCTGCAAACGGGGCGGCGTCAAATAATCAAGCAGATGATAGAGGAGCCAGACGGCGGCCACATTCTCGGAATGCACTCCAGCCCAGCTCATGGACACCCGGTCATAGGGGCTATGATGATCGGGACGTGGAAAATATGGCCGATCCATAAACACAAAGACATTCCTGCGGTTATCAAGCAAATCAACAGCATTCCAACCAAGCTGCAGGGCCGCGGTGAAAAGAAAAGGTTTGAAAGTGGAACCCATCAGCCGCCGGGCATCAACAGCACGATTATAATAAGTATTTTCCATCCCTCCGGCCATGGCGACAATGGCGCCCCTGCGCATTATCAGGGCCGCTCCTTCAATAGATGGATATCGCTCAAGATCAAGATGAACGGCACCATCATCCCCTATCTCCCGCACGCTGACATACACCCGGTCACCGGGGCGCAACTGCTTCAGCAGGCGAGGCAAATCCCTGGACTGGTTGACCTTGCTCCACCGTTTACCGGCGTGTTTGACAAAAGCGGCCAGCAGCCGCTGTAATCCGGAAGCATCAATAGTAGCGCTGGGTAAAGAATTTCCCAGAGCAACGGTAATCCCAATCTTCCCTTTCTTCCCCCGGCTTATTTGCCTGATGGTTGCCGACAGAAAATCACCGGCCCGCAATTCTTTTTTGCGGACAGGCTTCATGGCAGCCAACTCTTTCTGGACG
>JALSNT010000170.1 GCA_026986885.1 Desulfobulbaceae bacterium | reverse complement strand
CATGCAGGGATAGGAAAAGTCCCGGTTACCTGCTCTCTTCCATTAGACAGACCCACAGATTCCGTTACCCTGCAGGAGTGGTATAAACAAAGGGTTCAAAGTTCAAAGTTCAATGTTCAATGTTCAAAGTTCAATGTTCAATGTTCAATGTTCAGGGTTCAGGGTTCAGGGTTCAAAAAAGCAGGTCTGTTTGAGGGCAGTGAAAGCTGACTTTTGCGCAGCCAGAATTTTACTGCTTTAATCCATCGAATTCTTGTAACGGACAACTGTATATGCTACTGTTGCCGTTGTTCATTATGCTATTAAAATTACCTGATATATGAGGATACGATGACCAGAAAAATAGCTTTGTTGGCCGGTGACGGCATAGGCCCGGAAGTCATGGCCGAGGCAGTCAAGGTACTGGATGCCGCCCAGAAAAAATTTGGTTTTAACCTTGAATACAACGAGGCCGATGTGGGAGGCATAGCCATCGACAACCACGGCCATGCCCTGCCCGCCTCTACCCTTACGACCTGCTCCAATAGTGATGCCATCCTGTTCGGCTCGGTGGGCGGCCCCAAATGGGAAAGCCTGCCCCCGGAACAGCAGCCGGAGAGGGCCGCGCTTCTGCCCCTGCGTAAACACTTTGACCTCTTCTGCAACTTGCGCCCGGCCCGTGTTTTCAAATCATTGGCCGCCTCCTGTCCCCTGCGGCCCGATATCGTCGGCGATGGTTTTGACATTCTGGTTGTTCGCGAGCTGACCAGCGGCATCTATTTCGGCACTCCCAAAGGAAGAGAGGGCGACGGCCCGGAGGAAAAGGCCTGGGATACCATGGTCTACAAACGATCGGAAATCGAGCGTATTGCCCGCATGGCCTTTGCAGCCGCCCGGGTTCGCAACAAAAAAGTAACCTCGGTGGACAAGGCCAACGTGCTGACCACCATGGTGCTATGGCGGGAAGTTGTCAACGAAATCAGTGGTGATTACCCGGATGTGCACCTTGACCACATCTACGTAGACAACGCCACCATGCAGCTTGTTCGCTACCCGCAGCAGTTTGACGTCATGCTCTGCGGCAACATGTTTGGTGATATCGTCTCAGACGAGGCGGCCATGCTAACCGGCTCCATGGGCATGCTGGCCTCCGCCAGTCTCAACAGCGATAATTTCGGCCTGTTTGAACCGGCAGGCGGTTCCGCCCCGGACATTGCCGGTAAGGGTATTGCCAACCCCATAGCACAAATTCTGTCTGCGGCCATGATGCTGCGCTACAGCCTGAACCTGGAAGAGGCAGCCCGCGCCATTGAGCAGGCAGTCGGCGATACCCTCGACAACAGGATAATGACGGCTGATATCGCCGCCGAAGGCGGCACCATTGTCGGCACGGCGGCCATGGGTGATGCCATCGTTTCCGCCCTTGGTTAACGTTTGCCGATAAATGATGAAACACATCCTGCGCGAAAACATCCTGCTGATAGCCAACCGGGCAACCACCCTGCTTGCAGCGGCAACGGCGGAACAGCTCAAGGTTCCGCTGACGGAAATGATCCGTAAAAAATTTGCCGATGGTGAAATCTATCATGCCTTTCCCTGTGATGTCTCCGGCCGCGACGTAGTGCTCATTGCGGCAACACCGGATGACCGGTCACAGCAGGAGCTCATAGACCTGATTGCCGGTTGCCGTTACTGGAACGCGGAAAGTGTGAACGTGGTCATTCCCTACCTGGGGTATTCAACCATGGAACGGGCGAAACCGGAATCCGGTGAAATTCCCAAGGGTATCACCCGTACCCGGCAGATTTTCCGGACACGCCCGGATTACGTCGCCTTTATCGACCTCCATTCCGAAGCGGTTCTCCACGCCCATGCCGGAGAAATCCGTACCCGCCATATCTGGACGGAACAGTTGGCCGCAGAAAAAATACGGCAGTTGCAAATCCCAAATTGCGTGCTGGTCTCTCCGGATTACGGTTTTTCCAAACGGGTGGCCCGATTGGCCGACCTGCTTGCCTGTCCGCATACCGCCGCCAACAAGGACCGATATGACATCGACCATACCATCGTCGGCCAGCTCTCCAGTGCCGTCAAAGGAAAAACAGCCGTCATATGCGACGACATGATCCGTACCGGTGGCTCCATGCTGCAGACGGTGGACAGATGCTACGAGGCAGGTGCCGCTGACGTGCTGGTAATGGCTACCCATCTTGTTCTCGCCGATGATGCCCGTCAAAAGTTCGCCGACCGGGGCATCACCCATATCATCGGGGCCGATACCTATCCCGGCAGGCATAGTGATGATATTCTTGAAATTTTTTCCGTCGCCCCACTTATTGCCGATGAATTGACCCATTATTTACGGTTACGCTGATTTTTTTTTGTGGAGTTTGCAGTTCAGACAAATCGAGTAGTTGGCAGTAAGAAGACTGAACTTTCGTAAACGTTTACCAGCACCCCATCTTCGTCCGATCAGAACTCCTCACATGGCGGGCTATCGGAGTCTGCGCTTACCTGACTCGTCGGCCTGCTTAAACGAATAGGTAAGAAGACTCCGTGGGGCACTGTAAACGTTTACATTATGCAGATAATGCGGGCGAAACAGCATCTCGGTGAATGGTTACGAATTTTCTTTGTCAATGCAGCCCGGACCGTGTATATTGGCAACCTTTGCAATACCTGAATTGAGCGATTCAGGGATAAAAAAACATCTATATAACCCAACAGAGGAAGGAAAAGAGAATGAGAAAAGTCGGTATCATCGGATGGCGCGGCATGGTCGGCTCGGTACTCATGGAGCGGATGCGGGGGGAAAATGATTTTACGGGATGTGAGTATACCTTTTTTTCCACGTCGCAGGCAGGTCAGGAGGGGCCGACCATAGACGGCACCACCTATACCCTGCAGGATGCCGGTGATATTGACCTGTTACGGGGCAACGACATTATTCTTTCCTGCCAGGGCGGGGGCTATACCTCGCAAATCCATCCGGCCCTGCGAAAATCCGGTTGGCAGGGTTACTGGATTGACGCGGCCTCAACCTTACGCATGGAAAAAGACGCGGTTATCGTCCTTGATCCGGTCAATCGCGACGTAATCGACAAGGCCCTGAATAACGGCATAAAAAATTATATAGGCGGCAACTGTACGGTATCGCTCATGCTCATGGGACTGGCCGGTCTTTTTCAGCAGGGATGGGTGGAATGGGTTACCTCCCAGACCTACCAGGCCGCCTCCGGGGCAGGCGCGAAAAACATGCGGGAGCTGGTCAACCAGATGCGCATCATCGGTGAGAACTGTGAAAATTTATTGGACAACCCCGCCTCCGCTATCCTTGATATTGACCGCAATGTCATAGCAACCCTGCGCCACCCGGCCTTTCCCACCGAAAATTTCGGCGCTCCCCTGGCTGCAAGCGTCATTCCCTGGATCGACCGGGCCATGGACAATGGCCAGACAAGAGAGGAATGGAAAGGTATCAGTGAAACCAACAAAATCCTGGGCAGGGAGAGCAACCCCATCCCCATTGACGGCTGTTGCGTGCGGATCGGCGCCATGCGGTGTCACAGCCAGGCCTTTACCATCAAGTTGACCCGTGATATACCGCTTGCCGACATTGAAGATGCCATCCAGGCGCAAAATGACTGGGTGTACCTGGTGGCCAACAACAAGGAAGAAACCCTGAAAGAATTAACCCCGGCCCGGGTTACCGGCACGCTGGACATCCCGGTGGGCCGCCTGCGCAAGATGAACCTCGGCCCGCAATACCTCAGTGCTTTCAGCGTTGGTGATCAACTGCTCTGGGGAGCGGCCGAACCCGTAC
>JALSNT010000169.1 GCA_026986885.1 Desulfobulbaceae bacterium | reverse complement strand
GACTCTGCAAATCGGCGTTGTTAATGCCGCAAAAGTTGTCAACATGCAACGCAATCCCGCCCTTGGTAAAGATGTACTCGCATCCGATTTGATTCTTGCGGACGGCGCTGCCGTGGTCTGGGCCAGTCGTATATTACGCAGGCCGCTACCGGAGCGGGTGGCGGGAATAGACTTGATGTATGGATTGTTGGAACGTGGCAACCGGCACGGTTACCGGGTGTATTGCCTTGGCGCTACCGAAGAGGTCTCCCGAAAAGTCGCCGCCTGTATCGTGAAAGACTACCCGAATGTTTTCCTGGCCGGGCGCCGTAACGGCTATTTTTCAGATGAAGAAGAACAGGAAATTGCCGAGGCGATTGCCCTGGTAAAACCGGATATTCTTTTCGTGGCCATAACATCGCCTAAAAAAGAAAACTTCCTTGCCAAATGGGGGCCAATAATGAAGGTCCCCATCTGCCACGGAGTCGGCGGCTCCTTTGATGTCATGGCCGGCAAGGTACAGCGCGCGCCGGAAATATGGCAGCGTCTCGGCCTTGAATGGCTCTACCGGGTAAAACAGGAACCGCGCCGCCTCTGGAAAAGATACCTGGTTACCAATGTGTTGTTTCTCAAGCTGTTGCTTAAAGAATTGATGAATCAAAAATAATTTTGGGAAATTCGTTATTTTTATATAGATCATTCCATCAAGAAATCTATTTACCTGAAAATGAACAAAATTTTAAAAAACACGGTCAGGAACGGTGATTCACCCAAGCTGCTCTACATCATGGCTCCCAGCTATACTGGATCAACCTTACTGACCTACCTGCTGGCAATGCACCCTGATATTGCAACTATTGGTGAGCTGAAAGCCTCGGCCATGGGGAGTGTCGATACCTATACCTGTTCCTGTGGAACGTTAATCAGGGAATGTGGCTTTTGGCGGCAGGTCTCTGAAGAAATGGCACAGCGCGGGCTGCCTTTTTCCTTTGAGAACTTCGGTACGCATTTCCGGAGTAAGGAATACCTTTGCGACCGCCTGCTCCGGGCCGGTATCAAGGGGCCGTTACTGGAAATGCTTCGACATGCCGGCTTTACCATCTTGCCCAGGTGTGGAAAAAAACGTGACCGAATCGTCCTGCAAAATCAAATCATTATGGAGATCGTAAAAGCCATCCAGGGCGGCAGGGTTTTTCTGGACGGCTCCAAGGATCCGAATCGAGTGGCCTATTTTTCTTCCTCCGGTTTATGGAATATCCGGGTCATTTATCTTATTCGTGACGGTCGGGGGACCACCAATTCATATATGCGTCACTATAATGTCACCATGGAAATTGCAGCCAGGGAATGGGTGCATACCCATCGGCAATGTGACAGAATAAAAGAGAAGATGGGCGATGACTGCCTGACCATGCATTATGAGGATTTATGTCGAAATCCCGATGATGTTTTACAGCGGATTTTTCAATTTGTGGGTATTGACACTGATTCCATCAGTACTGATTTCAGATCTGTTGAGCATCATATCCTCGGCAACGCCATGAGAATGACATCAACCAGTGCGATAAGGATTGATGAAAAATGGAAAAAAATCCTGACCAGTGATGACTTGGCAGTGTTCAAGGCTATTGCCGGACATTTGCATACATCATACGGCTATTCGCTGTAAGGCACAAAGGACAGAATATGGGTAAGGAAATTATTAAAAAAACTTTGTTATCAGTAGCTGGATATTCCGGGTTGTTACACCTCCTCAGATTTTATCACAGGAAGAAAATCGTAATATTTGAGTTACACGGAGTTGTTGAGGAGAAACAATATCCCTGGCAGCCAATGCGACGGCAATGTTCTTTGCCTCGTTTTAAGCAGGTTTTGGCCATTTTACGAAAATATTTCCAATTTATTTCCTTAGATGAAGCCGTATCAATGATTTCCGGCGAAATACCTGTTCGACCATACTGCGCAGTGCTGACCTTTGATGACGGTTATCGAAATAACTACCTCGCAGCCCTACCCGTCTTGCAACAGTATTCCATACCTGCAACCTTTTTTCTTCCCACAGGGCATATTACTAACAAAAAACCTTTTTGGTTTGATACCCTTGATTATTTTCTGCAAAAAGGAAAACTGGGGTCTTTTACCCTTTCTATCGCTGAGGATGATGTCTGCTTTGCAACAGGGAATCGGGATAAGGTGAAAGACCAATATCGTCGTTTTTTGTATCAATACAACCGGCAATTTTATGCTAATGATTCCCATTTTCAGAAAAAAATATATGCACAAATAGATTCGGCCGGGAAAATCAGCGGGGATAATGTTGAGACTTTGTTAAAGCGGGATCCACGAACTGCCCTGATGAGCTGGGATGAGGTCGGCGAGTGTGTGCAAACCAGCGATATAACCATGGGCAGTCATAGTGTAGACCATCTTCGATTAGCCAGCCTGGATGAAGAGCATATCCGGCAACAATTGGTGGATTCCAAAAATGATATTGAACAACATATCGGGCGGAAGTGCCGGCATCTCTGTTATCCAAACGGCAGTTATGACGAACGGGTGATTAACATTGGCGAGGAATGTGGGTACAAGGCAGCGGTAACCACGGTTTCTGGTTTGAACACGGTCGGTGATGATGTCTTTGGGCTGTGTCGTATCGGCCTGCCCTTGAGAGCAGATAAGTTTCACATTTTAAGTCATATCTATAGAAAACGATGAGGGCGATGAATTGTAACGATGGAAAAAAAATATTTTCCCTGGATGGTCGGAAACAAATGCGGGAAGCTATCATCGGTACATGGGGGCTTGGGGTCAATGCCTTAAGTATTGTCAGGGCATTGGGGCGGATGGGCGTGCCTGTGCATCTGATTGGCCCGAATCTTACGCGTAATCTCGCTTCCAGGAGTAAATATTGTACGACCGCCACGGAACTCGATCCGGCAAACAGTGATGAGTTTGCCCGGCTGGTGAAAAAAACGGCTGACGCCTGCAATGTCCGCCCGATTCTCTATGCGGATAATGACAGGGTGCTTCAATATTTGCTTAATGAGCCGCATTTGGAACAATGTGTCCGCCTGACCAGTCCGTTGGCACAGACCAGGCGACTTCTGGATAAAAAAAATCAGATAGATGCTGCCGCCGAGGCCGGTCTTCCCGTACCCGAAAGCTGGTTCCCGGAAACATGGGAGGATGTGGCGGCCATACAGAGCAAAACAAAGAAACGGCTTATTGCCAAAAAGAGATTTCCCATAGAGGGAGGAAGGGACAAGTTTAAGGTACTCAGCGCTGACGATGCTGTTTCTCTCACCGCACAATTACGGAAAAATCCACTCAAACCTTCGGAGTTGTTCGTCCAGGAATATATTTCCGGCCTTGATACCGATGTACATTTTGCCCTCTGTTACAGAGCAGTGCAAAGGGTGCAGGCGGCAATTGTAACAGGTCGCAAACTTATCCAGTCCGGCACCGGTGATGGCGGCATTATGATTTTAGGCCAGGCGGTTCGCAACCCCGAAGTCTATGATTTGTCTTTAAAATTTATGCATTCGTTGGCGTACGAGGGCTATTTTGGTGTTGAATTTAAATATTGTCGCAAGGAAAAGAAATATTTTTTTATTGAAGTAAATGTTCGCCCGGAACGGTGCAATGCCCTGGCCCGTGCCGCCGGGGTTGATCTTGATGTCATCAGCTACCTTGATATGGACGGGCAAAGGGATCAGTTACAGATGATGGGCTTGAAACCCAAACCGGCAATTTGGCTTGATGGCAAGAAAATCCTGGAGACCCTGCGTAGAAGAAGAAAATGGCACGACTTCCGCCGCTTGTTA
>JALSNT010000168.1 GCA_026986885.1 Desulfobulbaceae bacterium | reverse complement strand
GTCATTACTCTTTGATTCTGAAAAAATGACAGCCGCTGCCGACCGGGCCGGTATCAGTGTCGTCGGCGTCTGCGAAGAAGACGACGGCTCGCTGACCTGGTGATTTTTTCCTGAATTTTGGTTTTTGTTTGCCGCCGGTTATATCGGTCGTATTGCCACCTTGTCCTGCAGGTATTTTTTTACCTCATCGACGGGCACTTCCCTGCGGTGAAAAATACCTGCCGCCAGGGCCGCTTCAGCGTCTGTTTCGGTAAAGACCTCCATGAAATGGGCCGCTGATCCGGCGCCGCTGGAGGCAATAACCGGGATAGTCACCGCCTTTTTGACGCTTTGTATCAGCTCCAGGTCAAAGCCGGAATTGGTGCCGTCTTTGTCAATACAGTTGAGTAAAATTTCTCCTGCTCCCAACTGTTCGCAAATCCGGGCCAGGGTCACGGCATCAAGATCTCGTCCCTCGCGCCCTCCCTTAATGGTACACTGGTACCAGCAGTATTTTTCTCCTCCCGGTCCGGGAAATTCAGTTTCTATAACCGGATGGGCTACCGCATCCGGTGAATCGACATAGACCCGGCGTGGATCAACGGAAATCACCACCGCCTGGTTGCCGTAAACCCGGGCAATCTGCTCAATGGAACTCATGCCGGTTGTTTTGCCGGTTTTGATGACTTCCTCGACTATTAGAACCGCATCCGAACCAATGGATATTTTATCGGCGCCTGAACGGAAATATTCCGATGCCACTTCCAGGGCTGAATAATGTCGGCCGTTACGATCGGTAAAATCACGGATACCGCCGCCGATGGTCAGGGGGACAAAGACATTTTTTGAGGTCTGCCGGAGAACCTCGATCATGGGCATGTCCTGCAGCGGGAAATCCCTGAAAGCGGTGATGTTGAGAAAGGTGATCTCATCGGCACCCTGTCTATAATATTCTTCGGCCAACTGCACCGGTTTGCCCAGGTTGCGGACGTCCCCTTTTTCCCGGACATCATACTGGTCCCCCTTGGTCACCACCAGGTCACCCGCATCATTGGAACGAACATCGAGGCAGGCAATGATGCGTTTGGCAAGTTTTGTGACCTGCGGGCAGTGTTGCGGGCTGACGGCCTGTCTGTTGTCGGCAAGGAAATTCTCCAGAATCTTCAGGCCGACTCGGCCGCTTTTTTCAGGGTGAAACTGGGTGGCGATCATGTTACCCTGTTGCACTGAGCTGACAAATTCACAGCCGTAATCCGTATTGGTCAGGATGGCCTCTTCTTTATCACACTCTACATAATAAGAGTGGACAAAGTAGAGTTTTTCCCTGCCGGTAAGACCGTTGAACATCCGGGATGGTTGTTTGGCCCGGTAGCCGTTCCAGCCGATGTGCGGCACGGCAAGACCGGGGGCAAACCGTTTGACCCGGCCGGGCAGAAAACCCAGACCCGGCATGTCGGGCGCCTCTTCACTGGAAGAAAACAGGGCCTGCAGGGCAACGCAGATACCAAAAAACGGTCGGTCTTCCTTGAGATAGGTAAGCAGCGGCTCGATCAGCTGCCGATCCCGCAAAATCTGCATCATGGCCCCGAAATTACCGACGCCGGGAAAAACAAGTTTTTCAGCCTTTGCTATATCAGCACCGTGTTCGACTACCTGCACGCTTTCACCAAGGTGTTCCAGGGCATTAATCACCGAGCGGACATTGCCGGCGCCATAATCAAGAAGAGTAATCATGCGATTGCCTCATGGTTTTTTTTATTGGGACCTGAGTCGATTCAGGTTTGACCTGTAACTCCTCACAGGGCAAATAACTATGCGTTTTCATTACCTCAGACCTGTAACTGCTTACAGCCGCGTCATATTTGCGCAAGCGCGTCTGTTCGCTATAGTCCGTTATGCGGGCAGGCGCGATCGTGCAAAGATGGCGTGGCTGTGAGTAGTTACTTTGACCTGAATTGAGCAGGACAATTACTTTATCGCACTGCCGGCGAACAAGGCAAGGGAAATAAAAGGAGAAACGGGGAAAAGTTTATGCAGGCCATGATCCTGGCGGCCGGTTTTGGAACCCGGCTGCGTCCTTATACGCTGATGCGGCCCAAGCCGTTGTTCCCGGTATTGAATCGGCCGTTATTGTTCATCCTGCTTGACAGGCTTGCCGAGGTCGGCTGTGACCGGATTATTGTCAACTGCCATCATCTTGCCGGGCAGATTCGCCATGCGCTTAAACAATATCCCGGCGTCATTTGTCAGTTTGAGCCGGAAATTTTAGGGACCGGCGGCAGCCTGCGTCTTGCCCTTGAACAACTCTCCGACGAACCCCTGCTGGTCATCAACGGTGATATCTTTCACACCATTGATCTTGTCGCCCTTTATGCCGCCCACAAGTCGTCGGCTAACATGGTGACCATGGCCGTGCATGATTATCCCCGCTTCAATAATGTTGCCGTTGCCGGTGATCGGGTGGTTTCCTTTCAGCCAACGGGTGCAGGGCAGCAGTTAGCCTTTACCGGTATTCATGTGGTTGAACCGGAAATTCTTGACCGTATTCCCGTCCCTGGTTTTTTTCATATCATTGATCTTTACCAGGAACTGGCTGCTGTCCACATGGTCGGCATTAAGCGGGTGGACGGCGCCTGCTGGCAGGATATCGGCACGCCGGAAGATTATCTGCAACTGCACCGACAGTTGCTTACAGGCAGCGCCGATATGGCGTATACAGGTGAGGGGAAAAGACAGGGCAACTGGCTGATTGCCGAAGATGTACGATTGGCTGCAGGTGTTGAACTGAAAAACTGGGGCTGTCTCGGCAGGGGAGTCCGCGTTGGCAGAGGGACCATACTTTCCCGTTGCGTGGTTTGGGATGGGGCGGATATTGGTGTTGATTACCGTATTGCGGATGCGGTGGTTCCCTGAGCAGGGCCGGCGCTCCTTTGGAAATAAATTCCTGAATTGGGCTCCTACTGGTTTGCCCTCTTGACAGATGTGTTCATGCTGGTTAGTTTGTTGTTAAACTAACTAATGAGAGGGGCAACAAATGCGTGTCGGAATTCATGAAGCAAAAACACATCTCTCCAGGTTGATTCCGGCTGCTCTGGCCGGGGAAGATGTCATTATCACCAAGTCGGGGAAGCCGCTGGTCAAACTGGTACCGATCTGTGGAGAAGAAAAACGGCGGCCGCTCGGGATGTATAAGAAAACCATGAAAATCCATGGCAATATTACCGCGCCTCTGCCCAAAGAGGTGATCGACGATTTTTGGCCGGATAGCCAGTGAAATACCTGCTGGATACACATACCTTTATCTGGCTGGCAGCAAAACCTGATTGTTTATCAGGCACGGCCCTGGAACTTGTTGCCGACACTCAAAACGAGCTCCTGTTCAGCGCCGCTTCCGCCTGGGAAACGGCTCTGCTGTGGAAGCTTGATCGTATCGAGCTGACCCGGGAACCGGTTTTTTTCATTCCAGAGGTAATTGCCTCACTTTCTCTTACGCCGACATCCATCAACTTTGCGACGGCCATAGCCGCAGCGACCCTGCCTTTTATTCATCGTGATCCCTTTGACCGGTTGCTGGTGGCGACCGCTTTGCAGAAAAAAATCCCCATCATCAGTAAAGACCGGATATTGGTTGAGTATGGAGTGGAGGTCGTCTGGTGAAACACGGGGGTTAATATACGATGAATATTCAATCGCCCGGAGGGCCGGGCTCCTACGGGTTGGGCACAAAACCAGCAAGGTTGTAGGAGCTCGCCCCGCGAGCGATGAGGGCGATTCCGGGTAGCAGGGCAGGTTTAATCGCCAGCAGGGGCTGGCTCCTACAGGTAGGGCAC
>JALSNT010000167.1 GCA_026986885.1 Desulfobulbaceae bacterium | reverse complement strand
TCGAGCCCAAAAATGGCGACCCCAGAAACGTTTGCGGAGAGCGGGGAAGTCTGCAAACAATTTACTCGATGAACGCCCCTTTATCCGACGCATTATTTCACTGGGAGCCATTGTCGGCGGTGCAGATACAAAAAGATGAACATGATCTTTGCTTACTACACCACTTATTATCTCTATTTCAAAAGCCTCACAGCTTTGACGGACAAGCTCTCTAACTCGCAATGCAACATCGCCAACAAGAACCTTGTAACGATATTTCGTTACCCAAACAAAATGGTATTCAATATTGAAAACTGAATGACTTCCATATCGATAATCCATAATAACCTCCTCACTGGGAGGTATTATACATCATATATCGGAAGTGATAAATCTACCCGCCTAAAGGCGGGGGTTTTAACCTAAACTGAGACTAATAAAAACTTTTTTCTTGACAAGAATATAAAAAACGGATTCGGTTGCGAACTATATTTTTCAGATGCTCATAACAGAGCTTAATAGGGAACCCGGTGTAAATCCGGGACGGGCCCGCCGCTGTGATCCCGCCTTTATCTACCGATAAAGGAACCCCTTCAACCTTGTGTGTCACTGTTGCCGGTACATGGAACGGGAAGGCCGTTGCAGGGGCGGGAAAGTCAGAAGACCTGTCTGAAAATCATAAGGATATCAGCATAACGGAAATATTGCCGATAGACCTTTGGCAATCCCTCGTGGACAAGGGGATTGGCTGATAATGTTCGTGGAAAAATCAGGGACTCCCCGAATCTTTTTATGTCGTCAATAAACAGATTCGGGGATTTTTTTTGCTCTTTGCCCGGCAATCTTCTCCGAATCTCAACTCATCGTTTAGAAAGAAAGGAGAGGAAAATGAAAAAAAAGTTCATCAAGGGAATCGTCGTTGCCGGCCTGGTCGTGTTTATCGGCAATTCCCCGGCCCCGGCAGCAAACGCCACAGGGGAAATTGAAACCCTGAAACAGCAGGTGCAACTCCTGATCCGGCAGAATAAACAACTCATGCAAAGGGTGAGTGAGCTGGAAAAAACAAAGCAGGGAGCAAAGGTACCGGTGCTTTCGGATGACGACCTGGAAAAGAAAGTATCCAAAATACTGCGCCATAAAGAAAAAGAGAAAATACCAGGAGAAAAGCTGGGTCACATGATCAACAAATATATCGATTTCAGCACATTAATTGAAGTTGAAGGTTCTGCCGGAGAAGATTTTGCAGGCGTGAATGAATCCAAATTTGAACTGGCAACAGTTGAACTCGATTTTGTCGGCAGGGTTTCGGACTGGGCAAACGCCTATCTGACCATTCTCTATGAAGAAGGGGGAGATGACAAGGTCCTTATTGATGATGCGCATATCATCATCGGCAATACAAAAAAATTTCCGGTATATCTTAACATTGGTCGACAGTATGTTCCGTTTGGCAACTTTACCTCAAATATGATTTCCGATCCCCTGACCCTTGAAATCGCCGAGACCCGGGAAACCGCCCTGCAGGTCGGTTTTGAGGCGGCCGGAGCCTATGGTTCCGTCTTTGCCTTTAACGGCGACACCAACGAAGGCGGCGGCAACAGCCGGATAGAACAGTTCGGAGCCAGCCTGGGGTACACCTATGAGCAGGAAGGGTTTTCCGTGGATGTCGGAATCAGTTATATGAACAGTATGGGCGACAGCGACGATTTAAGCGGGATACTTGCAGAGAAAAATCTTCTTGCATCGGATTATGTGGGCGGGATTGGTATGTATGCCATTGCCCATATCGGTCCGGTGTCCCTTATCGGGGAATACATCACCGCTCTTGATGATTTTGATGACCAGACTGATTTTCAGCCCATGGCATTCAATATTGAAACAGGCTATACCTTTGATATAAGCGGCATGGAATCGACCGTGGCCGTTGCCTGCCAGGGTACGGATGATATGGTCGGAAATCTACCGGAAAGCAGAATCCTTGCCTCCTTCGGCATCGGCATCTTTGAAGGTACCACCCTGGCTGTTGAATATGCCCATGACAAAGATTACGGCACCTCAGAGGGCGGAACGGATAACTCTGCCGACACCTTTACGGCACAGCTGGCCTATGAATTCTAATCTATTGACATCATCCTTATTAATATTTCTACCGGCAGTATCCATGTCGGGAATCATTATTCCCCCCAATCCATCATTCCGTCATGGACTGGAACAATATGGGAATCCATAAAAGCAAAAAAGCCGGAAACCGCAGTATTTCTGCGATTCCCGGCTTTGCTATAGATGGTGCCGAAGGCGAGATTCGAACTCGCACGACCGTGGGCCACTACCCCCTCAAGATAGCGTGTCTACCAGTTCCACCACTTCGGCACTTTTCTTATTTTTTTTATTCTTTCTTACCCTCTTTGATCTTTTTCTCTGCCTGATTCTTTGCTTTTTCCGCCTGGGTGGCTGCCGACGTCGTCGGTGCCGGAGAGGTATCCTTGGCAGTCGGTGCGGGAACAACCATTGGCTTACTATCAGCAGCGGGGACTGTCTGTTCTATCGGCGCCGGTTTCTTTTTGAGATCACTCATCACGGTACCAGTACTGTTGTGAGCGGAAATATAAGCCAGGGTGATAGAGGTACCCATAAATACAATGGCGGAAAACGTTGTAATCTTATTCAATAACGGCACCGGGCCCTCTGAGCCGAACAGAGACTGGCTCGAACCGCCGAAGGTAGCACCGATATCTGCGCCCTTGCCATGCTGCAGCAAGACAATGCCGATCAAAAAAATGCAGACCAGCACATGAACTATAATCAGTAGGGTTGTCATGAAAAATGTATTATCCTGTCAAAAGATTCGGCCTGCAGGGCCGCGCCCCCTACAAGTGCTCCGTCAACATCCGGCATTCTCATAAGGTCATCCACGTTATCCGGTTTAACCGAGCCACCATACAGTATTCTCATCTTGTCGGCAAGGTTTTTCTCATAGAGTTCTTCAAGCAGCCCTCGAATAAATTTATGCGCCTTTTGCGCCTGCTCTTTGGATGCGGTTTTCCCGGTACCGATGGCCCAAACCGGCTCATAGGCAATAACCACCTGCTCCGCCTGCTCCGCAGTAACCCCCTCCAATCCTTCACGAACCTGTCCCTGCAATATCTCCCAGGTAAGGCCGTCTTCCCGTTCATCAAGTGTTTCACCGATACAGAGGACAGAAATTATACCATGGGTCAAGGCACCAATAATTCTCTGATTGATCATCTCATTATCCTCACCGAAAATATGACGGCGTTCGGAATGGCCGACAATAGCCATTGTCGCTCCGGCATCTTTCAGCATGAGAGGGGAAATCTCACCGGTATAGGCACCCTGATCCTTCCAGGCAACATTCTGGCCGGCAACAAGCACCGAAGTACCGGACACGGCATCGGCAACAGCGGCAAGGGCTGTGGCGGGCGGCGCGATCATCACATCTCTGTCGTGGACATCCAGGCTGCCTGCCGCAATTTTCCGGGCCAGGGCAACTGCTTCACCGATGGTTAAATGCATTTTCCAGTTGCCGGCAATCAGTGCTCGTCTCTCCATATCAGCCTCCAGTTCCTTTTATCTTTTCATTCTTCAAGGGCGGCAACACCCGGCAGCTGTTTTCCCTCCATCAGCATGAGAAAGGCGCCGCCGCCGGTGGACATATACGAGATATTTCCAGCTTCGCCGAATTTTTTTACCGCCGCATTCGAATCCCCGCCGCCGGTAATGGAAAGGGCATGGGCCGATGCCACCGCCCGGGCCACCCCCCTGGTTCCCTGGGCAAAAGGATCCATCTCAAAGGCACCCATGGGACCGTTCCAGATAATGGTC
>JALSNT010000166.1 GCA_026986885.1 Desulfobulbaceae bacterium | reverse complement strand
AAGAGCAGCCGGTTGTTCGGATGTACGGTCACCGCCCGGATGCCGTATTCATGCGGACGGTTGTGTACCGGTGAACCGTCACCAAGGAAAAAAGCGGCTACGGCCAGCGGCCGGTAAGGCAGAACAGCGTCAAGAACCCGTAACGTTTGCCGAACATCTTCTTCAGTTGACTCGGGAAATTCCAGGATAAGATTGCCTTCAAGTATGATGTCAAAGGTGAGTGCCAGTTTCATGGCATAGATGTTGTCCAGCACCGTGGTGCCTTTTTGCATTCGCTTCAACAGCGGCTCGGAGAGCGCTTCAATGCCGACCTGAATCACCCGCAGGCCGCCCTGTCGATAAATCTGCCATTCCCGTGCGGTCTCCGGCACGCGAATTTCAGCAAAAAAACGATAGGAAGGAGGCTTGTTCCCGGTTTCCTGAAAAAATTTTCGCGCCTCTTTCGGGGGCAGGGCATTATCGGTAAAGAAAAAATCCAGGCATTGATGGCGGCTTGCAAGCTCGCGTATCTCGGTGTTGACTTTTTGATGATTTTTAAAGCGATAGCCGCACCACTGTCGGTTGAGATTACAGAAGCTGCACCTGTTCCACCAGCAACCCCTGGAAAATTCGACGGGCAGCTCGGGAATAAAGGACAGGCCAAGTCTGCTCATCTCCCGGAAATAGGAATCGTACCGGGGAACAGGCAGGCTGTTTACATCTTTTATTTCCAGTCCTTTTGGTAACGGGCAGCCATCGGCTTTGTCGGAAGAAGAGCGCTTGATAATGTTTGCAGGCAGCGGGCCCCTGCCCTGGAGATAACGAATAAGACCGGCAAGCGGTTGTTCTCCTTCACCGGTAAGGACATAGTTAACCTGGGAAAATACCTCCGCCAGGCTTGCGCCGAGGGCCGGAGTACAGGTGGAACCGCCGAAAATTATCGGTAGATCCGGGTATTTCTTTTTGATCTGCGCGGCCGCATACAATGAGGCGGTCAGTTGGCTGAAACAGACGGAAAATCCTGCCAGGTCGCAGTCGGAAAAATCATGGTCTATAACCAGATTTTCTCCATGCTCGTGGAGACGGTTACTTAATGAAGAAAACCGCTGTCCCATTTCCGGCAGCTCGCGACAAAATAGTTTTTTTGCCTGTTTTGCATGCTCCGGCCAAAGCAGACCGCTGTACAGTGTTTCTCCCGCCCAGGGACGGGCGGAAATTTTTCTGTATTCAGCAAAGCCGATGTCTCTGACGACAGAGAGATACGGGTACAGACAGTCAACCCGAACTTCGGGAAGATGTTTGGCCAGGTAGCCGGCAAGTGCGCCCAGTTGAATGGATGGGCGATAGAAAATAGCCCAGGGCATGGACAGAAGAACAATACGCATGGATCTGTCCTATCGGCGCAGGATTTCCGTATCTTTGGGGATGTCTAATTTAAGAATCTTTTCCCGTACCTTGGGGTCGTGGATATCCAGGGTATTGGTCTGGATATTAGTGAAATCAAGCTGGGTTATGGTATCAAAAGGGTCTTCAAGAAGCAGGTGACGGATCAGATAATTATCATCAAACCAGATTTGTACGGCTTTGATCCGGGGGCTGGGTTTTCGGGGAAGCAGGCGCATGACATGCAGCGTTGTACCGGCAAGCTCAAAAGAGAAGCGAGTGTCCGGCGGCTGCGGGATAAAAACATCTGTAATATTATGTTTTCCTGAAAAAAAGGAGTAGGTAATGTCGTCATTAAGTTCCCGGGCAGAGGTGATAAGCAGTTGATGGTCCCCGGCCGTGTACATGAAAAGTTTTTCTCCATCATTGACGATGATCTGCCGGTCTGGTTCGGTATAGTCCCAACGCATGATTCCCGGTTGTTCCGGTTTCTCCGCCCGGAGAAATACAGCCGTACCCCTGCCTGTTCTTGCACGAACCTGGGTCCGGGTCAGTTGGGTGAAATCAAAGCGGAGACTGGTAAATCCGCGATAGACCTGTTGCAGTTTTGCAAGTGTTTCCTCCTGCGGTATGTCTGCGGCCCGGCTGATTCCTGAAAGCAATGGCAGACAGGCGAGGATAAGGATAAGGACAAGGGGTCTAACAGAGGTCGGGTTATACATTAACTCTTTCCAGGGTGATGGGACGGCCGAATATATGGGCGGCCAGCCGGTTCGATGTTTCGGTGAGATCGGAGACAAAAAAACGATTTTTCCCGGCCGGTTGATGTAATTTTTCAGCCAGCCTTCGGTGGTCGGCAAGATATGCCTGCAGCGTGCGTGCCACTTCTATCGAAGAATCAATCAGCTGAACCCGGCGACCGATACGCGGTGCGATCAGCTGCTTTAACAGGGGATAATGGGTGCAGCCCAGCACCAGGGTGTCGATCTGTTTCCTGCGTAATGGATGCAGGTAACGGCGGAGAATCATTTTGGTTTCCCGTTTTGTCAGCCATCCCTCTTCAACCAGTGGTACCAGCAGTGGACAGGCCTGGCTGAACACCTTGCTTCCAGGTTGTTTTTCGGAAATTCCCTGTTCATAGATACCGCTTTTTATGGTGGCCCGCGTGCCGATGATACCGATATGTTTATTTCGGCTGATGGCAGCGGCCCGGGCAACAGCCGGATTGATGACATCAAGAATCGGCATGTCGTAGTGGCTGAGCAGGGAGGGCAGGGCAGTGCTGGCCGCCGAGTTACAGGCAATGACAATGAGCTTTGCCCCCTGTTTCTGCAGAAACTCTATATTATTGGCGGCATAGCGCTTTATGGTTTCCGGGCTTTTGGAACCGTAAGGCGTGCGGGCAATATCGCCGAAATAGATCAGCGGATAGTCCGGGCACAGTTGCTCAACGGCACGGGCAACGGTCATGCCGCCGACTCCGGAATCAAAGATACCAATCATGGCGTGGGAACAGGTAGGTGGGATGGCGGAAATTCATCCAGGAGCTGTGGTAACCCCTGGATGAAAGAAGATGTCCGGCCGGGATTATTTTTTTCTTTTTTTGGTGCGGGCGGCAATGGACTTTCGGAGATTTTCCGGCAGGCCTCGTTGTTTGCCTGATTTTGAACGTTTTTCAGACAGTGCCTTGGCACAGAGTGGTTGGCGGGCCTTGAAACCGTATTTTTTTCGGTATTCTTTCAGCGTAAGGTCATGGGAACGTAAATGCTTGGGAGAGAGCATTTTAAAGGATTCTCCGCATTCAAGACAGATTATCTTATTCCTCTGAATGGATTTTGCCGGATCAATGGTGGGTTTTTCCTGCTCCAGAGCTGCCTGTTGTCCGGAAGCCTCCAGTGCCTGCAGGCCATTAAGTGTTTTAAATGTGTCGTTCAGCGCCTGACGAATATCTTCAGTATTCATCTCACTGGTATTTATCTGGGCACTGACGATTTCTGCCGTCATTTCTACCAAAGATTTAGCCATATTCCTTCTCTCCTTTAATAGGGTATCAGTAGGTATTTTATTAGATGAGCATCAAAGTGCGGCATAGCAGGATAATTTTATTAAAAATTATCATTATATGGCAAAAGTATCTATAAAAAGTGCTATATTATAAAGAAATCGTTGATACAAATTTTGTATGATACATAAAGTATCAAGGCCGGCTTTGCAAGAAATTTACTTGTCATTCAGTCATTTTTCCGGAATCGACAAGTTTTTTGAAAAAAATAGATCAATGCAACCCCACTAAACAATCAATGATGGTGGTGTGCATAGCGCATGTTTATTTCTCATTAGAATTCCAGTAAACGTTCACCAGCACCCCATCTTCGTCCGATCAGGCCACCTCACATAGCGGGCTATAGACTCGTCGGCCTGCTTGAACGAATATGGGGCACTGGTAAACGTTTACATTATGCAGGTAATGCGGG
>JALSNT010000165.1 GCA_026986885.1 Desulfobulbaceae bacterium | reverse complement strand
TGTCGGCAAATCAAAACGCTTCATGGCCTTCGGCGGCAGGATCCCCGCGCCGATCAACAGTCTGAAGAACTGAAGTCATGCCCGATCAACAGAGCATACTGATTGTCGAGGATTCACCGGTCAACCGCAAAATTCTCAGCGAACTGCTGCGAAAACAGGGTTACAATATCCTTAACGCCGCCTCGGGCGAAGAGGCCCTTGAGCTGGTTGCCAAGGTTCTGCCCGACCTGATTATCCTGGATATTCTTCTGCCGGAAATGAACGGCTATGCCACCTGTCTTCGGTTCAAGCAAAATCCCGACACCAGGGATATACCGGTTATCTTTATCAGCTCGCTGGATGCCACCGAAGATAAGATAGGCGGCTTTGAAGCCGGCGGTGTCGACTATATCACCAAGCCGTTCCAGCCCGCCGAAGTGCTGGCCCGCATCTGTACCCATCTGCGTATCCGTCGGCTGCAGCAGATACTGGCGGAAAAAAATATCCTTCTTGAGGAAGAAAAACATAAGACCGAGGAACTGCTGCGCAATGTCCTGCCCCGGTGTGTGGCCGGAGAGCTGCTGGCAACGGGCAACTGCACCCCGAAATTATTTACCGAGACAACGGTCTGTTTTGCCGATATCGTCGGCTTTACCGCCGCCTCTTCACAACTCTCCCCGGAGACAGTGATCAGCGAACTGAACGATATCTTTACCGGCTTTGACCGAATAGCAATACGAAATCACTGTGAGCGAATGAAAACAATCGGTGACGCCTATCTTTTTGCCTGCGGTGTTCCGGATGCCCATCCCCATCATGCCGACAATATAGCCGTTTCCGCCCTGCAGATGATTGATTTTCTGGATAAGCGCAACCAACAGGCCGCCTATAACTGGCAAATTCGTGTGGGTATTCACAGCGGCCCGGTGATCGGCGGGGTGGTCGGTACGGAAAAATATCTCTATGACATTTTCGGCGATACCGTTAATATTGCCGAGCGCATGGAAGAACTGGGCAGTCCCATGCAGGTTAATGTCTCCAGCGCCAGTCATGCCCTCCTGCGCGAACGGTTTGTTTTTGCAGAGGGCAAAGAGGTCAACGTCAAGGGCAAGGGCCGCCGGATGATGTATACCCTTCTTGGAACGGCATGATCACCTTAACAAAAAATATTATGACTCTTTGCAGCAGCAGCCGTTCACTAAAAAACCTGAACCGTGGTTCCGGCGCCATCATGATGGCCGGCGGCTCTGTCATCCCGGCCGGAGCATAACCATGAAAGGTTTTTTTCAATTGATCAGCTCTGCCGAATTTTATCGGTTATTTTCCCGTTTTTCCGCACTACCTGGAGAAAATATAGCAGATGTCAAGGGTCTTGGCCGCGTTGTGGTGGACAACAGCCTGACCGCCGATGAACCCCTGCCCCCGTTCAGTCGTTCCACCATGGACGGCTTTGCGGTCCGGGCCCGTGACACCTTTGGCTGTTCGGAATCGGAACCGGCCCTGTTGCAGATCATCGGCGAAATCGCCATGGGGTGTCCGGGGACCGAGTTCACATTAGGACCCGGCCAGGCCGTTCACATCTGGACCGGTGGCGAACTGCCCGTCAAGGGAGACTCCGTTGTCATGGTGGAATATACCCACCTGCTGGATGAACAGACCGTTGAAATCTTCCGGCCGGTGGCCCCGGGCGAAAATGTCATCCGGGCCGGGGAAGACTTTGCGAAAGGGGCTGACATTCTCCCGGAAAAACGTATGCTCAGGCCACAGGATCTGGGAGTATTAGCAGGCATCGGCATAACCAGGCTGCAGGTACACAAACGCCCGAAGGTGGGGATCATTTCAACCGGAGATGAACTGGTGCCCCCGAATCAGCCGCTTGCGCCGGGAAAAATACGGGATATCAATTCCACCACCCTGGCCGCCCTGGTCACCGAAGCAGGAGGTATTGCCCGCTCTTATGGAATCATAGAGGATAACTTAAAAAAAATGCTTGCGGTCTGCGAACAGGCGCTTGCCGAAAACGACATGCTGCTCCTCTCCGGCGGCAGCTCCGTCGGCAGGCGGGACTTTACCCTGCAGGTCCTTGAAGGACTGCCGGGCAGCGAACTGCTGGCGCACGGAGTGGCCGTCCGGCCCGGCAAACCGACCCTGCTGGCAGCAAGAGACAATAAATCCATCTTCGGCCTGCCGGGTCATGTGGCCTCGGCCATGGTGGTTTTCTATCTCTTTGTCCGGCCCCTGCTGCGACTGTATTCCGGCCTGCCGGCAACACACGGGTTATCGGAAATACAGGTCACCTGCGGTGAACAGATTCCCTCAAGCATCGGCCGTGAAGAATTTGTGCGGGTACGTCTTGAAAAAACAGCCGGCCATGCCCTGCCCGTTGCCACTCCGGTTTATGGGAAATCAGGCTTGATACGGCCGCTGGTCGAAGCCGACGGCCTGCTGGTTATCGGCCGCGATGTGGAAGGGTTGGATAAATACGACACCGCACGGGTACTGCTCTTTCCCTGATTACCGATAAACCTTTTCCCGGCAACTCGTATAATCAACGACTATGAAACGTAAAATATATCTTAACATGCACTCACGCCGGGAGGCACAGGACATCTTTTCAGGCCGCTTTCACGATTATCTCACCGACGAGGAAGAAATTCCGTCGGAGGCGGCACGTGACCGCATAACCTCCCGCCCGGTGATTGCCCGGCTGTCAGCGCCCTCTTTCCATTCGGCGGCCATGGACGGTCTGGCGGTCCGGGCAGAAGACACCTTCGGCGCCGCCGACGACGCTCCGCTTACCCTGGATATCAGCTCCGGCCAGGCAGTGATGATCAATACCGGTCATCCATTGCCGGAGGATAAAAACGCGGTCATCATGATTGAAAACGTTCTCCTTAGTGATGATCAGACAAGAGGAACCATCCGGGCGCCGGTCTACCCATGGCAGCATGTTCGGAAAGTAGGTGAGGATATAGTGGCGACTGAACTCCTCTTTCCCAGCCGTCACAAAATCACAGCACCGGATATGGGCGCCCTGCTCACTGCAGGATGCGCAAAGGTTTGGGTACATAAAAAACCACGGGTCACCGTTATTCCCACGGGCAGCGAACTTATTAAACTCGATGATTCGCTCCTGACCCCGCCGCCGGGCAAAACCATTGAATCCAATGCAGCGGTACTGGCCGGGCTGGCTGAACAGGCAGGGGCCGAGGTCAAGGTCCACCCCATCATTGTCGACGATTTTAACTCCATCAAAAAACATCTGCTTGCCGCCGTTGACTCCGATGCCGACTTTATCATCCTCAATGCCGGTTCTTCCGCAGGCTCTGCCGATTATACAGTACGCGTTATTGAGGAACTGGGGGAGGTGCTGGTGCACGGGGTAACCATTATGCCGGGTAAACCGACTATCCTGGGTATCATCAACGGCAAACCGGTAATGGGCAATCCAGGCTACCCGGTTTCCGCCATCATCTCTTTTGAACAGTTTGCCCGGCCACTGCTGGCCCTGATGCAGGGCATGGAAATGGAGCAGCCACCGCAGTTGACCGCTGTTCTTGCCGTAGATATACCGTCCAGGGGCGGGATAGAGGAATTCCGCCGAATGATTACCGGAAAAATCGATGATCATTTTGTCACGGTACCGCTGAAAAAAGGAGCGGGCGCCATCACCACCCTGACCCGGGCCAATACCATTCTTAAAATTGATGCCGCCTCTGAGGGAGAAAGCAGGGGCAGCCGGGTGCAGGTGGAACTGCTGCGTCCACAGGCAACCATCGCCAAAACCATTCTCTGCACCGGCAGTCATGACCTGTGCCTGGACCTGCTCCATGACTTTCTCAAACGATCCACTCCGGCGTATCCGCTGG
>JALSNT010000164.1 GCA_026986885.1 Desulfobulbaceae bacterium | reverse complement strand
CCGATCCCGGTCCCACCGGAATATGGATCAGAGAGGCGACAAAAAAAGCCGATGACAGCAACGAGGTTTCAATAATTCGGTCGTTGTCGATATGTTTCAGGCCGACGGCTATGCCGACAATGGCTGTTGCGCCGCCGCCTATCAGGATGGGCAGGGAAAGAATTCCTTCGGAAATATGCATGACGGATATAGTGTTACGAATAATATTTTTGTAACACTATACCGGGAATTGTTCGTGTGGTCAAGGGGTTTTCAGATGCTGAAAGCAGGCAAAATTACTGTTGTTGACAGTATCGTGACAATTTTGATCTAAATTGAGCGTTTGCTTTACTGCCCAAGTCTGCCTGGATGATTGACACCTGAAAATACTGCAGTCGTCCGGCATTTGAACGTCGATACAGGCAAATCTGCTGTGTCAGCTTCACGATTTTCGTGTTAGACGTACCGCAAGTACGTCTGTGCCGAAAATGCTTTGCTTCCCTGCATCTTCACCCGTCCCGACGTTGTCGGTGCACGAACAACTGCAGTATTCAGGTGCCGAATTTTCCCCTTTATTTGCAATGGTTACGCAAAAAAATATACCGGAAAATCACGCGGCATGCTGAACAAGGACCATCTGGTTACAGGATTTGGCTGAGGAACAGTTTGGTCCGGTCGGACCGGGGGTTGGAAAAGAACGATTCCGGGTCATTTTCTTCGATGATTTCACCGCTGTCCATAAAGATAACCCTGTCGGCAACCCTTTTG
The DNA here is from genome assembly GCA_026986885.1 of Desulfobulbaceae bacterium. Next base: position 3,102 of record JALSNT010000164.1, on the reverse strand, counting down.
GCAAAGCCCATTTCATGGGTGACGCAGAGCATGGTCATGCCCTCGTCGGCGAGATCAACCATGACGTCGAGTACCTCCTTGATCATTTCCGGATCCAGGGCAGAGGTCGGTTCATCAAAGAGCATAATATTGGGATTCATGCACAGGCTGCGGGCAATGGCCACCCTCTGCTGCTGGCCGCCGGAAAGCTGGCCGGGATATTTGTTTGCCTGGTCGGGGATCTTGACGCGCTCCAGGAATTGCATGGCAGTTTCTTCGGCTTCTTTCCGAGGTTTTTTCAGGACCCAGATCGGTGCCAGACAGCAGTTTTCCAACACCGACAGATGGGGAAAGAGGTTGAACTGTTGAAAGACCATGCCGATATCCTTACGGATCTTTTCAATGTGCTTGAGGTCATCATTGAGTTCAATGCCATCTATCAATATCTCACCTTTCTGATGTACTTCCAGCCGGTTAAGGCAGCGTATCAAAGTTGATTTACCACAACCGGAAGGACCGCAGATAATAATCCGTTCTTTCCGCCTGACAGTAAGGTTTATATCTTTGAGGACGTGAAATTCCCCGTACCATTTATGCATCCCCTTGACTTCAATGGCAAGATCCTCGGAGACGTGGGCGGGTTGTGTGCTGGTTTGCGTCATGGTTTTTCTCTGATCGGCTATCTTTTGTGGCCGGTATGCAGTTTCTTTTCAAGATGTTGACTGTATTGGGACATGGAAAAGCAGAAGATCCAGTAGATCAGTCCTGCAAAAACATATCCCTCGACGGAAAAGCCCAACCATTTGGGATCGGCGAAGGCGGACTGGACAATGGAGAGCAGGTCCATTAAACCGATGATCAGGACCAGTGTCGTATCTTTGAACAGTTCGATAAAGGTGTTGACGATGCCGGGAATAACGGTTTTCAGGGCCTGGGGCAGGATAACAAGAAACATGGACTGCCAATAGCTCAGGCCAAGGGCATCGGAGGCCTCCGCCTGTCCCTTGGGCAGGGCCTGCAGGCCGCCGCGAATGACTTCCGCCATGTAGGCCGATTGAAACAGGGAAATACCAATCAGGGCCCGGACAAGTTTGTCGATGCGCAGGTCTTCGGGCATAAACAGCGGCAGCATGACCGAGGACATGAAGAGCACGGTAATCAGCGGTACGCCGCGCCAGAGTTCAATAAATATCACGGATAGCGCCCTGGGAACAGGCATGGTCGAACGCCTTCCCAGAGCGAGAATAATGCCGAACGGCAAGGCAAAAAACATACCTATGGTTGCCAGGATCAGGGTCAGCATCAGGCCGCCCCATTGATTGGTTTCAATGATCGGCAATCCCAAGCCGCCGTAAAACAGTATAAAGGCGATGACCGGATAAATTAGAATGGTAAAGGCCGCCACCCAGGTTTTTTTCGGGGCTTTATCAACGAGCAGCCAGGCAATGAGTATGCCGAGAAGGGCAAAGGCCAGGATCACCCGCCAGTATTGGTCCGCCGGGTAAAAGCCGAACATAAACTGGGTCAGCCGGACCTTGATAAATACCCAGCAGGCACCATCACCCGTGCAGGCATCCCTGGTGGATCCCGCCCAGTCGGCATCAATGATTGCCCATTTAACAATCGCTGGAATAAACCGGAGGATTATGTATAAAGCGCATAGCGTCAATACGGAATTCAGCGGCGAAGAAAAGAGATTTTTTCTGGCCCAGCCGATGAAACCGACGCTTGTGGCCGGGGGCGGCAGATCGGGATGAGGAATATGGACGGACATCGTTATCGCTCCCTCAGCTGGCTGCGGGCATTGTACCAGTTCATAAAATAAGAAATTGTCAAGCTGATGGTGAGATAGACGGCCATGGTCATGGCGATGACCTCAATGGCCTGTCCCGTCTGGTTCAGGGTTGTGCCGGCAAAGACCGCCACCAGGTCGGGATAACCGATGGCCGTTGCCAATGATGAATTTTTGACGAGGTTGAGGTATTGGCTGGTCATTTGCGGGATGATGACCCGCATGGCCTGAGGGATGATAACCAGGCGTAACGTTTTTCCAGGTCGCAGGCCTAATGCATGCGCGGCCTCTGTCTGTCCATGACTGACCGACAGAATGCCGGAGCGGACAATCTCGGCGATCAGACTGGCCGTGTAGACACTTAGGGCAATAAGCAGGGCCGCAAGCTCCGGAATGATGGTGATACCGCCCTGGAAGTTAAAACCCTTCAAGACCGGATATTCCCATGCCAGGGGACGACCGGCGGCAAAATACGCAATGATCGGCAGAGCGAAGATAATTCCGGTCGATGTCAAAAAAACCGGAAATTGCTCGCCTGTCTCTTCCTGGCGTCTTTTGGCCCAGTGACTGAGAATGATGGTAATGAGAACCCCGGCCAACAATGCGCCGGCGACCCAGCCAAATCCCTGTTCAAAAATCGGATTGGGCAGATAGACTCCTCGGATGTTTAAAAAGAATTTGTCAGCCAGGTGTAAGCTGTGTCGAGGCGAGGGCAGGGCTTGCAATACCGCAAAATACCAGAAAAATATTTGCAGCAGCAGGGGGAGATTTCTGAACGTTTCAATATAGACAGCGGCCAGTTTGGAAACGAGCCAGTTTGATGAAAGGCGGGCGATGCCAACGATAAAACCAAGAATAGTGGCGCAGATAATACCAAGGACAGAGACGAGAACAGTGTTGAGGAGACCGACAATAAACGTACGGCCGTAGGTATTATTTTCCGTATAGGGGACGAGATGTTGAATAATACCAAAGCCGGCTTTCTGCTTGAGAAAGGCAAAACCGGTAGAGATTCCCCGTTGTTGAAGGTTGTGGACGGTGTTGTCGGCAATAAAAGCAAAAAAAACACCGACCCCTATGGCCAGCAGGATCTGGAAGAGTAGTGCTCGGTTTTGGGCATTGTTCCACCAGGCGGTTTTTTGCGGAAGTTCATCTTTTGCCATTATGGGCGTACTCTACCAGATTAGACTCACCGCTGTGCGGTGATAAAAAGCATAATATGAAAAAAGAAGAAGAGCGCCCGGTTCAGGGCGCTCTGCGAATCGGTCCCTAAACAGGATAATATCAGCGGATAGGCGGGGCGTACTGGATGCCGCCTTTGTTCCATAATG
>JALSNT010000163.1 GCA_026986885.1 Desulfobulbaceae bacterium | reverse complement strand
AGCACCTTTTCCACCTCGGGCGGCAGAGAGATATTTTCCACCAGCAGCCTGGTGATCTTCAGACCATATTCCCTGAACTCATCACCGATCCTGCTGGTGACAAAGCTGGACAGGTCATCATAATTAGCGGCCAGATCAAGAACAGGTATCTTCGATTCCCCAAGGATATCGGCAAAGCGGGAAACGATCAGATTGCGCAACTGGTTGGCTATTTCATCGGTGGTGAACCGTCCGTCCGTGCCCACCACCTCTTTTAAAAAGGTAACCGGACTGGTCACCTTGACCGCATAGGTGCCGAATGCCCGCAGCCGGACCGGGCCAAATTCCGCATCCCGGAGCATGATCGGATTCTTGGTGCCCCATTTCAGATCAAGGAACCGCTTGGTATTGAAAAAGTAGACCTCGGCCTTGAACGGGCTTTCAAAACCGTGCGGCCAGTTCTGCAGGGTGGAGAGAACGGGCAGGTTTTCGGTCTCCAGCTCATACATGCCGGGTTTCAGGATATCGGCAATTTCGCCTTCGTTGACAAAGACGGCAAGCTGAGATTCCCGAACGGTTAGTTTGGCGCCATATTTTATTTCATTGCCGTAGCGCTCAAACCGGTACACCATGGTGTCGCTGGAATCATCGACCCATTCTATGACATCGATAAATTCGCCGAATATCTTATCCCAGAATCCCATTTATTCTCACTCCGATTCTATCGGCGCAAAGCGCCGGAAGATATGCAAAATTACTCTCGCGCATGACCTCATAATCCGTCATTTCCGAAGTCTTTTAGTCGGAAATCCAGTATACAGTTGAAACCGGGCACCCACTATGGATCCCCGAATACTACCTCGGGGATGACCAAAAAAAGCAAACACTCCTGCCGTACAGCTCTGCCGCCTTGTTATTGCTTTGTCGTCTCAGTGATCTTGTCCGTATCCTGACGCCCACCAACGGCAGCAACCAGGGTCTTTTTCAATTCCGTTTCCATTTCTTCCAACTGCCCCAGGGCCTCGGCCCGTTTTTTCTTGCCCGCATCGGCAATCTGCAGACTTTCCTCAACCGTTTCGATCAACAACTGGTTGGCCTTTTTAATTGATTCAATATCAAAAACACCGCGCTCGATCTGCCGCCGGGCCTCGGCATTGGCCTGTTTCAGGTTTTCGGCATTACTCTCCAACAGATCATTGGTTAAATCGGTGGCCGCTTTGACCGCCTTTGCTGCATCGCCGGAACGGTAGATCGCCACGGCGGTTGCTAATTGCTGCCGCCACAGAGGCACGGTATTTATAAGGGTGGAGTTTATCTTGTTGACCAGTCCCTTATCATTTTCCTGAACCAGACGGATGGCAGGCAGGCTTTGCATGGCTACCTGCCGGGTAAGACGCAGATCATGAATCCTGCGATCAAGATCATCACGACGGGCGCGCAGATCACGCAGCTGCTGGGCCTGGAGCACATCATCGGACTCCTGGGCCTTCCTGGCCTGGGCCGGTATCGTCTCCTCATCAAGCAGGCGTAGTTTCTCAACGCCGGCGGTGATGTAGAGTTCCAGCTGATGAAAATAGTCCAGGGTGGCTCCATAAAGACGGTCCAGGGTGGTAATGTCCGTGAGCAGGGTTGTCTTATGGGCCTCCAGTCTGTCGGTGACCGAGTCCACCTGCTTGCGCACCTCTTCATACCGTTGAAAAATCTTTGTCAGCGGTTTGGCTTTGCCCAGGAGCCGATCAAGAAATGATGGTTTTTTATTGGGATCCAGGGCCTCCAGATCAAACCCGCGTAAGACGGAAATCATTTCGCCGAGCACATTTCCGGCCCCGCCCAGATCTTTGTTGCGGACCCCTTCCAGCATTTTGTCGGAAACTTCGGTCACCTGCTGCTGGGCCTTGCTGCCGAAAAAGATAATAGAGTTGCTGTCCCGGATATCAATCTCCCGCATCAGGCCATCGACAATCTGCTTGTCCTCCTGCGGAATTTCCGTATAGGAAACCTCTGCCTGCTGCACAACCGGCAACTGCGTGGCTGCATCATCAAAAACCTGCGCCGCTGTTTCGGTTTCGGCGCTCACTTCTATTTCTTTCTCCATAGGCGTTTCCATCTCTTCTCCTTTAAAGGACTCCTTCATGGCGCAGTTGTTTCATCAGCACTTCCATTTGAATATCAAGCTCAAGAATTTCATTGGCCGCAAGCCTCTTTTCCTGCTCGACAAACACCCTTTCAATGGTGTCCAGAAGCGTACTGAATCTCGGTTCCAACGCATCACTGCCGCTCTTGCGCATGGTTTCGGCATAACCCGTAGTGACCTTTTCCACACCGTCTAAATAGACATTGATGAATTTTCTGACCTTTCTCAGATCATGGGGATCATCTTCCAACCCATGTACGATCCGGCGGGCCAGCGTGGTTATCCGTTGCAGTCGGCCAACAAACTCCTGATTACTGAAACGGCCCGCCGACTCCTCGATGGCGGCAATCTTCTGTTCCGCCAGGGTAATGGCGGCAAGTATTTCTTCCGATGTATAGCCAAAACCATCTGTAACATCGCCCACTTTGTCCCGGCGCGGATCAAAGCCATAGGCAAGCCAGCAGCCTCCAAAGGCCAGGGCAGCGAAGAAGAGGGAAAAGAGCAGCGGATTGCCGACGGCAAACCGGGAACAGATAAAAGCGCCAAGCGAAACGGCCAGCGTTCCGTATATTTTCCGTGGCCGGCGCGGCGCCCTGGTCACCCGGCGTTCTTCATATTTTGCCTCCGACGTTAACCCCTTGCGAATCAGAAGAGCGCCGACCCAGAACAGAACAAGGGCGGCCAGATTACCCGCAGCGCTTATCAAATTACCGCGCAACAGGGTGATAAAAAATGCAGGAATAAGCGGCAGAGGCAGGATCCAGAGAAAAACACCCCGGGTGCGCCAACGCAGTGTTTTTTTGCCGATCCTTCGCACACCCATCATTTTATTACACGGGCAATGGGGCTTTGGGAAGCGTGGCTGGGCATAAAGGAAACGACAAAGGACTGGCAGGAGGAAAGGCCGATGGCGGCAAAGAGGAGGAGGATTCCCAGGATACGGCGCAAAGAGAGTGGCCCCGCCATTGGACGTTGTTTACGGGTCCGGATCTCCGGCGACCCTGTTTGTGCAGTCATAATGCGATACGTAGATAAAAGAGAGGTGGATTGTTGCCCCATGCGACAACCTGCGGCAACCTACTTCGGGATAATAGGAACCATTGCAGGGAATGTCAAGACGGGGCGTCAGGGAGGTTTTTTATGGCAGCGGGCGGATACCGGATGATGTTACCCGGCAAGCGGCCGTGGCACAACATGCTCTGTTGCCAACCTCTCAAAGAGAAGGGTAATAACCGTATCCACGGCCAGGGTAAGCGGCTCGGATAACCCGATTTTCGTCGACAGATCGGCCGGCACCACGGTGATCATTTCGATCCGTTGCGGAGCCTTGCCGCGCAGGCGGCACAGGTCCAGGATTTCCAGCAATCCCACCTGGTGGGGCGACATGCGGGTTTGAATATTACCGGCCCGCACGTCTTTATTTTCATAAACATGGATGGTACCAGGTTCCTCGGCGAGATTGACCACATCAATAACAAAAAGGATATCCTTGTCCTCCATGAACGGAGCCAGCATAATACCGGCCGTGCCGCCGTCGAGAAGTTCAACATTCTCCGGAAAGCGGCACTGCTCCTGCAACCGCTCGATAACATGGACGCCGAATCCCTCATCGCCAAGCAGGAGATTACCGACACCAAGGATACCAATTTTTTCGGTTTGATCCATAGGATAAAAAGGGACAGGTCGCCCTGTCCCGCTTTCTTCAGTAATCTTCCCGGATATACTTATCGCCGCTGAAGATGGATGATATC
>JALSNT010000162.1 GCA_026986885.1 Desulfobulbaceae bacterium | reverse complement strand
GGCGAGGGCGAAGAGGCCTGCCGCCGCCTGGTCAACGCCCTGGCCGGCCGGGACAGCATTTCTGAAATACTTAATCTCTCGTATAAAAAAGAGGAAAAATTTGTCCATAATTCCAGGGCCGACAACCTGGATCTGACCACCATCAAACGTCCGGTGCGTGACAAACGGCGCCTGACCTGGGGCTATCACATAATGTATTCCAAAATCGAGGTCCTGGAGACCTCGCGCGGCTGCACCCGCTCGTGCAACTTCTGCTCCATGCAGCACATGTACGGCCGAACCTTTCGCACCTATCCCGTCAGCCGGGTCATGGAAGATCTGGATGATATCTATTACAACTGCAAGGCAAGATGGGTATTCATTGCCGACGACAACATGGTGCTTAATCCCAAGCGGGTAATAGAACTCTGCGACGCCATCATTGCCCGGGGCTACAAAAAACTGACCCTGTCGGTACAGGCGGACTGCATCTCCATGGCCACCCATGAAAACATGGTGCGGAAAATGGGCGAGGCCGGCTTTAAATCGATCTTTTTAGGCATTGAAAACGGCTCCAAAAAAAATTTAAGCACGGCCGGTAAGGGCGATATTGTCGCCGCTTCAAAAAAGGCCATTGCCAACTGCCATAAGCACGGGATGATGGTCATCGGCGGCCTGATCTTCGGCTTCCCCGATGACGATGAGGCTGCCATCCGCGAAAATTATGAATTTTTCAAAGAAATCGGCGCCGATGCCGCTTACTGCCAGATCCTGACGCCTTACCCGAAAACCGGCATGCGGGCACAGCTCATGGAAGAGGGGCTTGTTACCAATGGTGATGATCTGAAAAAATATAACGGCCTCTGGGCCAATGTACGCACCCACCACCTGGAAAGCGATGAGCTGCAATACCAGTTCTGGTACCAGCGGCAGGTGGTGCTCGGCTGGTGGAACCCTCCTGCCTCGGTACGCAGACAGGGATGGGCCTGGACCATAATCTGGCGTTTTCTCTTCAAACCCTGGCTCAAGCTCCACTATAAGCGAATCATGAAAAAACACGGCTGGCAGGGCCGATACCAGCGGGAAGTTGCCCGCTGGCAACGGATGAATCATTTTAACGACCTGGAAGGATATTGAATTAATGCAGTTGTACAATCTTGAATTTACCGAACAGGAGATCAGGGAGGCGGTGGCTGCCGACCGGCTGCTCTCCATGGAGATAGAGTTCAGCCGAATATGTAATTTCCGCTGTTCCTACTGCTATGTTGAAGAAAAAACCCGCTGCCCGAATGAGCTGTCAAAGACGGAGATCAAGGATATCATTCTCCAGGCCGGGGCCCTGGGCGCGCGCAAGATTATCATTCTCGGCGGCGAACCCTCCATTTACCCGCATCTTGCAGAAATGCTCAAATTTCTTGCCGGGCAACAGATGGAGATTGAGATGTTCACCAACGGCACCGGTATTGACAAAAATCTTGCCGCCCTGTTAGCCGAATACCGGGTAAGGGTTGCCTTGAAGCTGAACTCACGCAACCAGGAAATCCAGGACCGGCTGGCAGGTAAAAAAGGGGCGCATGCAATAATGACCCGTGCCCTGACAACCCTTAAAGATGCAGGATACCCATCCAGTGAACTGTTTCTGGCGATCAGCACGGTAATCTGCCGCCAGAATATTGGTGAACTGCCTGCAATGTGGCGTTGGCTGCGCCGGCAGAATATCGAACCCTATTTTGAGGTCATCACCCCGCAGGCCAATGCCCTGGAAAATTCCTGGCTCATGGTCGACTCGGGTGAGCTGAAAACATTGTTTGAAGAGTTGGCCGCCATTGACCGGGACGAATTCGGACGCCGCTGGCAGCCGCAACCACCGCTGGTGGGTAATAAATGCATGCGGCACCAGGTTTCCTGCCTGGTGACCGCCACCGGTGATGTCATGCCCTGCGTCGGCGTCACCATTGCCCTGGATAATATCAGAAAAAAGAGGCTGGCCGATATATTGAAAAACTCGGAGGTCATCAACAACCTGAAAAACTATCGACAGATGATCAAGGGAACGTGCAAAACCTGCGACAAGGCGAACGAATGTTATGGCTGCCGGGGCGCTGCCTATCAGCTCACCGGCGACTATCTCGCCTCAGACCCGACCTGCTGGCGCAACCGATCCTGTCCCTCCTGAATCGACGGCAGCGAGTTTTTTGGATCAGGAGCACCCTTTGCGGCCGCCGGGAATACGCAGAACAGCGGCATCGGGCAGGGCAGTAATCATTTTCTGCAGCTCTCCATCATCATCAAGCCAGTTCCGCAACTGCGCAAGCATGCCTTTGGCGTATGGAGATTCACGGCCGTCGGCCAGACTGTACAGGATCCATGTGCCCTCTCGATTTCTCTCAACAAGGCCGGCGTCTTCCAGCAGCTTCATGTGTTTGGAAACCGTTGACTGGGCAAGACCGAGCAGGTTTTGAATCTCACAGACGCACAGCTCGCCCCGCTCCAGAAGTTTCAGGACGCGAACCCGGTTGGGGTCGGAAAGCGCTTTCATTGTCCGAATAAACTGTTTCATGATTGATGGTACCGGTATAAAAAAAAATGACATCCTCTCTTTTCCCATGCAGCGACTGAATCTCTCATCCCTGCAGCTTCACCTTACCCGTCTGTTGACGCAAGGAACAGAAAAAAAAGTTTTTGCCGGGGCGACAGCGGCAATTGTCGCCGGTTCCGGCGCGAACAGACGCCGGGTCATCGCTGCGGCCGGTGTAACCCGACTCGATAACACCGGTGTCGCCGTCGGCGCGGAAACGTTTTTTGACCTGGCCTCACTCACCAAACCACTGGCCACGGCACTCGGTATCCTGCTGCTCGTCGACCAGGGTGTTCTCCACTTAAAGAGCAGACTTGTCGATGTGTGCGCTTATCCCGCTTCTGCTGATAAAAAGGGGATAACCATTGCCCACCTGCTCGCCCATGCTTCTGGTCTTGCCCCTTATAAGGAATATTACAGACGTTTTCCACCTGCTGCCACCTGCACCCATCGCCCCGAACTGCTTGCGGCGATTCTGAAAGATCCCCTTCTCTACCCGACCGGTACGGACTGCCGCTACAGTGATCTTGGTTTCATGCTGCTGGGAGAGATCCTTGAACAGGCCTGCTCCATGCCCCTGGACGTTTTTTTTCGGCAAAACATCGCCCGCCCCCTGACCCTAAAAAAAGATCTTTTTTTTCGCCCTTTAAATACAAAGGGCTGTGGGGATAAAAATGAAAAAATGAAAAAAAGATTTGCCGCCACCGAGAACTGTCCCTGGCGACAACGCATCCTCCAGGGTGAGGTCCATGACGAACACTGTTATCTCCTGGGCGGCATCGCCGGCCATGCAGGGCTTTTTGGTACGGTCTCCGGAGTGTGTACCCTTTGCACCGCCATTCTTGACGCCTGGCAGGGCCGCCCCACGCCCCTGGCAATCAGCAGAAAAACACTTGCCAATGCCCTCAGGCCGCAATATCCGGACAGTAGCTGGTGCCTGGGTTTCGACACCCCTTCTCCCACCGGTTACAGCAGCGGCGGCAGATACCTTGCAAGGCAAAGCATCGGCCATTTAGGCTATACCGGCACCTCCTTCTGGATTGATCCGCTGCGGGAGATAATTCTGGTGCTGCTGACCAACCGGGTCCATCCCAGCCGGGAAAACAAAAAAATACGGGACTTCCGGCCCATGTTCCACGACCAGGTACTCTCCTTCATCCTCCAGGACAGTTAGACCACCATTCGTAAACGTTCACCAGCACCCCATCTTCGTCCGATCAGGCCACCTCACATAGCGGGCTATAGACTCGTCGGCCTGCTTGAACGAATATGGGGCACTGGTAAACGTTTACATTATGCAGGTAATGCGGG
>JALSNT010000161.1 GCA_026986885.1 Desulfobulbaceae bacterium | reverse complement strand
ATGGTTTTTTAATTCCCTGGCGGAAGTGGAGGAAAAACAATGTATGATGGTGGTAAAATTATTCCGGGACTGATTATTTTTGTCCTGTTTATCACATTTCCCGTCTGGTACAACCGGGGTAATGCAGAGGCGGTACCACAGCCTGAACTGCCGAAACATTTTAAGGAATGTGTGTTGCCGCAGGCGGATATGCGGGCCAAACACATGCAGTTGCTGAATCAATGGCGTGACGAAGTTCTTCGGAACGGGGACTGGGGTTTTGATGTGAAAATCGGTAATGCCAAATATCAGAAAAGTCTGATGAATACCTGCATGCATTGCCATACCAGTAAAAAGAAATTTTGTGATCGCTGCCATGCATATGCGTCGGTGAAGCCGTATTGCTGGGATTGTCACTTTACCCCTGTTGAGTGACCGCGAAGGAGGATAGATAGAGATGGATAAAAATAGAAGAGATTTCCTCAAAATCGCCGGTGCAACAACCCTGGCCGGGATTGGAGGTCCTACCGTTGTTGAACGGTTGATTTCCGGGTCGAGTCCTGCCCAGGCAAGGGCCGGCCATGGCACCGAATCCGCAGACCACGGTTCAGTTACCCATGCTGCAACATCGGAACATGGGGGAAAAGATAGACCAACCGGCAAGCGCTTGGGCATGGTGGTGGATCTGCGACAGTTGAAAAAACACCCTGAACTGATGGAAAAAATCACCAGGGCCTGCCATGCGGAACATAACGTGCCCCATTTCCCTAACAGAAAAGATGAAATCAAGTGGATATGGGCCACCGAGTTTGACAAGGCATTTACCGAGCACAGCAATTACTATAAAGACACGTTAACCATTAGCAATGAGGTTCTCGTCTTCTGCAACCATTGTGATGAGCCGCCCTGTGTCAAGGCCTGCCCGACAAGGGCAACCTTTAAAACCAAGGATGGTATTGTCGCCATGGATTATCATCGCTGCATAGGTTGTCGGTTCTGTATGGCTGCCTGTCCTTATGGTTCACGGAGTTTTAACTGGCGGGACCCTCGGGGTGGCCTGGACATGAACCATATCAATCGTCATTTTCCGACCCGAATGCGCGGCGTGGTTGAAAAGTGTAATTTTTGTGCGGAACGGGTAGGGTTAGGCAAACAACCAAAATGTGTCGAGGTATGCGGGTCTACCAGGGCCATGATCTTTGGCGACCTGAATGACCCGTCTTCCGAGATCAGAAAGGTGCTGAAAGAAAATTTTACCATTCAGCGTAAGCCCTCTGCGGGTACCCATCCATCAGTCTTTTATATTGTATGAGGTCGCCATGTTTGAAAAAGCGCTAAAAGGGAATAAATACTACTGGATGTGGCTGGCCTTTCTCGGCACCTTTATGGCAATTGCCGGCTTCTGCTATCTCCGACAGTTCAACTATGGTCTTGGCTTGACCGGCATGAGCAGGGATGTCTCCTGGGGAGTATATATCGCTCAGTTCACCTTCCTCGTCGGGGTCGCCGCCGGGGGAGTGATGATTGTATTGCCCTATTATATCCATGATTATAAGGTATTTGGCAGGATTACAATCCTTGGCGAGTTTCTTGCCATTTCAGCCCTGTTGATGTGCTTAAGTTTTATTGTTGTTGATCTTGGCCAACCCATGCGAATGTTGAATGTCATTCTCCATGCCCAGCCGAGATCCATGCTCTTTTATGATATGATTGTTCTGAACGGCTACCTTTTTTTGAACATTCTCTGCGGCTGGGTTATTTTGACGGCGGAGCGTAAAGAGGTGAAGCCTCCGAAATGGATCTATTTTTTCGTCTATCTTTCCATACCGTTTGCCATTTCCATCCATACGGTGACCGCCATGCTGTACTGTGGCCTTCCCGGAAGGCATTTCTGGCTGTCTGCCATTATCGCACCCCGTTTTCTGGCATCGGCCTTTGCCGCCGGTCCGGCCCTGATTGTTGTTGTCGCCTTGATTTTAAAACGGGTGGCCAACTTTGATGTCGGCAAAAAAGCACTTGATAAACTGGTGACCATTATCCTCTATGCCGCCCTGGTCAATATGTTTTTCGTCGGCCTGGAATTTTTTGTCGCCTTTTATTCCAATATTCCGGCCCACAAACATACTCTGGAATATCTGTTTTTCGGTGTTGAGCACGGTGGGCACGTATACGATAACCTGGTGCCCTATATGCGGGCATTTGTTGTCTTCTTCGTTGTCGGCGTTGCCCTGCTTTCCATTCCCTATACGAGGAAAGAAAGCGATTTCTGGCTGGGTGCCGGCTGTACGGCACTTTTTGTCTCCCTGTGGCTTGATAAAGGGATTGGTTTTGTTTTAGGCGGCTTTGTTCCCAATCCGTTAAATGAAATAACTGAATATTATCCAACGGCCAATGAAATTTTTATAGCCCTTGGGATATGGGCCATGGGCTTTTTTGTATTGACCATCCTCTATAAAATTGCCATCGGCGTTGAGCATGAAATAGAAGCCTGACAGCAGCCGATTCATCGGCAGGGATAAACCCTCAATCCTGCAATCGTCCGCATTCAAACGTTGATACAGGCAGATCTGCTGTCTCAACGTTCTCTGTGCGCGAACAACTGCAGGGTTTAGGTAAAAAGCCCCCGATTCTTTTCAGGATCGGGGGCTTTTTATGTGGTATGTCCGGCAGAAAATCAACCGGGCGGCAGGGCGAGAGAAAGGTATATCTGCCAGAGTTTAAGAATATATGGCTGGAAGAAGAGCCAGCACAGGGCGGCAAGGGAGAGAAAGGGACCAAAGGGTATTCGGGTGCGGCCGCCTTTTTTCTGCTTGAACATGGCGGCGATACCGATGATTGATCCTGAAAGAGAGGCGGCAAAGACAACAAAGAGCAGGCTCTGCCAGCCGAGAAAGGCGCCGATCATGGCCAGTAGTTTTATATCGCCCCCACCCATGCCGTCTCTTTTTGCCAGCAGATAGTAGGTCAGGGCAATGCCGTAAAGTATACCGCCGCCAAGGAGGATGCCGAGGGCGGATTGCTGCCAGCTTACCAGGGGATTGACAAAAGAGCCGCCAAAGCCGATGAGGATGCCGGGAAGGGTGATGACATCGGGAATGATCTGGTGCCGTATATCAATCTGGATAATTACCAGCAGGGCGGCACAGAAAACGAAGTAATAGAAAAAGGCAAAAAACGGGCCGAAAACATGAAAGAGGGCGGTGGCAAGCAGGCCCATGCTCAGTTCGACCAGCGGATACTGTAGGGAGATTTTTGCCCTGCAGGTCCTGCATCTTCCCCGCAGGACGAGATAGCTGATAATTGGAATGTTTTCATACCAGTGGAGGGTAGTTGCGCATTGCGGGCAGTGGGAGGCGGGAAAGACAATGGATTGTTCTCTGTCAGGCAGCCTGAGAATGACCACATTGAGAAAAGAGCCGACAACTGCACCAAAGAGAAAGGCAAAGAGCGAAAAAATAGTGTCCACGGGAATATTCTTTGTTATGTTGTGTCTGTGTTTATCAGTAGCAGAGCTCGGATGACAGTCTAATTTCCACCGGCGGCATCAATAACTGCGGTTGACTACTCTTATACCTGAATTGAGGGTTTCACTCATCCGGATTCTACGTCTACCTGTTGAGCCGCTATGGCATGCTGTTGCATTCCGAAGTCGCTGCATGTCCTGCCCGTTCGCTGGTGGCGAGGCTGCTGTCAGCGGTTAAAGCAGCCCTGTAAAAAACTCTATTTTATTCTTTGTATCGTTTTTCATGCCTGAATTCCAGGAAAAAGCTTGCCTCCGGCAGCGGGAGGATATCGCCCCGGGTATTACCCGTCTGACCCTGCATGCGCCGGAGATCGCCGGTGCCGCCCATCCCGGGCAGTTCGTCATGGTGCAGGTAAATGGAGGAATGGACCCTC
>JALSNT010000160.1 GCA_026986885.1 Desulfobulbaceae bacterium | reverse complement strand
CCTTGAATGCCTTTGACAAGGGCTCCAAACAGCCGGAATACAAGATCTGCGCCGTGCGGATCAAGAAGGCGTAGACCTATGGCTGTAATGGGCTTCCTTGTCCATGCCCTGGCTGATGATCTTGAACGCGTTGAAAGGATTGTCGGCGCTATGGAGGGGATGACAACATATGGTATCCATCAGGACCAGTATATTGTCGTGGTGGCCGAGGCGCCATCGGACAAAATTGATGATGAGGTTGATAAAATCAATGAGCTGCCGGGTGTGTTGACCATTTATGCCACCTATATGACGGTGGAGGATGAGATGGATGAAGACGGCAATCTGGAGACCAATGTGAATATCCGGAAAATTTTAGGCAGGAAGAAAAAAAGAAATTTTACCTGACAACCGGAGGGGCCACCCAGAGGGTCGGCCCCTTTTTTCAGGCGCTTGTATTGGGTATATACACGATTTGGGGCAGGTTTTTTCACCTCAACTCAGGGTCCGGGAAGATCTGACCGGAAGGATTTGATGATGGGACGCGGCAGTAGATTTTTACGACCTCCGGGCGCACGAACTGAGAAAGAATTTCTTTCCCGGTGCCTTCAGTGCGGTCAATGCGCCCAGGTATGCATCTTTGACTGTATTAAAATGCGGCGCGGCTTTAATTTTTTTGTGGCCGGGACCCCGGAAATCAATCCCCGGGAGGCACCCTGTCATCTCTGTATGCGTTGCAGCGCCATCTGCCCGTCCGATGCCCTGCGCGATATCCCCATCGAACAGGTCCACATGGGGTACGCGATTCTTGATCGAAAAAAATGTTACACCTGGACAGGTGCGCTGATGTGCCGCAGCTGTTATGAACGCTGTCCGATCAAATGGCGGGCCATGCATCTGGAAAACGGAATGAACCCGGTCATTACCGACCAGTGCGCCGGCTGCGGGCTTTGTGAGCATGTCTGCCCCCGGGACGCCATCAAGGTCATACCCACCCGCTTTCAGGACGTGAGAAAAGATGGGGCAGGGGGGGCATGATGAAAAAGCCTTCCTTAAAAACCTGCCGTCGGGCCATGCAATTTTTTGTTGCCCTGGCCTTTATTATTATTCCCATTGTCAACCGTTCCCGCTACAGCTATTTATACGGTAATTTTTTATCCTTCCATGCCTTTGGTATTCCCTTCGCCGACCCACTGGCCATCCTGCAGCTCTCCGTCAAAAATCTTTATCTTACCGTTGACAATATCATCGGCGCCTTGCTGCCCCTGTTGCTTGCCTTTTTCATGGGAACGGTTTTCTGCTCCTGGATCTGCCCTTTTGGACTGCTTTCGGAACTGGGCCAGGGACTGAGAAAAAAAGGTTACGGCAGGAGGCAGGCGCAGGTAGCTCTTGCCGGGAAAGGGTTTTTCCTGAAAATGACTGTTTTTGTCCTCGGGTTCATCGGATTTTTTATTTTTTCCACCACGCCTATATTAAACCAGCTTTCCATGCCTGCCTGGTATGCCCGTTTTTTTCAGTATTATTTTGGTCAGGATTTTATTTCTCTCTCCATTTTTTTTATTTTAGCGCTGCTGGGACTGGAGTTTATCCTTGGCCGAAGAATCTGGTGCCGCTACATCTGCCCGCAATCCGTGTTGATAGCTCTTGCCAAACAGTTGAATCAAAAACGGCTCAAAGTTGTTTTCAATAGGGAAAAATGTATCTGTAAACCAGGTTATGAACGGTGCGAGGCCGCCTGTTCTCTCAGTCTGCACCCCAAGACACTTTATGAGAGTGCGGAACTTGAATGCAGCAACTGCGGTGATTGTGTGGTTGCCTGTACCAAGATGGGGCGGGCACTTTGTTTTAGTACTCCCTGGGCCGGGTGGCTTGCCGGGATCCGCAAAAAGCGGAAAATGTGGCAAAATATTTTTGCAGTTTTTCTGGGTATTGCTGTGCTGACGGGTCTTGGAATCGGCGGTTATCAGCTTTATATCCATATAAAACCGGAGCCGGTAGCGACCAAAAGGGCCGAGCCATTGCTGGATAACCGAATTCTTTCCTGGACCGATGACCGTGCCGACTATTATGAACTGGCTGCCGACGGGACCCTGGTTTGTGTCGGCGGCGACTGGCCGATCAATGGATTTAAGGGTGGTCGTTGGCAGGCGGTTGATAACAAGGGATCGGTAAAAATGGTTTTTGATCCAACGCACCCGCAAAGGTATATGGTGTACATGGTTCAGGGTGACCGTCCGGCAACAGGCGGGCAGTACAAAGTGATCTCCTTTGACGGGAGTGCAGCCGGACAGTCATCAGCGGAAAATCATGTCTGTATCAGGTATGAACCACTGCAGCAGTCACACCTGCAAAGCGCAACTACCATGAATGCTACAGCCGTGCTGACCAGATACGCCGATGAAATATATATTCTGGATCTGCGGGTACAGGACCCGGAGGAAAAAATCAGGAAAATCCTTACCGAGGGAGATGCCATCACCACGGAAGGTATGCTGACCAGTGTCAAATACTGGCTGAATACGCCTCAGATTATCGTCAGTGAAGGCAGGAGACCGAAGTTACCGATTCATACGAAGATGCGGATTCTTTTCCATGACGGTCATGAGGAACCGGCGCAGTTTCAAACTGAAAAAATTATTGATCGTCATGACCAGGAGTTTGAGGACCCCTGGTTTTAGGCGGCTTTGGTCGGGAATTATTACCTGAATTTAGGTATCGGTTTTTTCCAGCCCCTTGCCGGCAAATACTTTGCCGGCAACAATACCGGCCTCATAAAGACCGAACAGGGGAAAGGAGAGGAGAGCGGTTGCCGTTATATCACCGCCGGTGAGAAGAAAAGAGAGGACGACAATGGCAATATAAAAATATTTTCGTTTTCCTGTAAAATGGTTGGGAGCAACCAGGCCGGTTTTCATGGTTATCACCATGAGAAAAGGAATCTCAAAGGCAATGCCGAATGCCAGAACCGTCCTGGCGACAAAGGTCAGGTACAGGCCGAGTTTGGGCATGGGGTGCAGGTTTTCTCCGGCATAGCCCATGAAAAAAGAAAGCATTTTCGGCAGGACGATAAAAAAAGCAAACAGGCTGCCTGAAGCAAAGAGCAGGGTGGACCAGAGGACAATACGACGGGCAAGACGCCGCTCGTCATCTAACAGCCCGGGGGCGACAAACATCCATAACTGATAGAGAATGACAGGGAAACTGATGATTATTCCGGTAAGTAATGAGAGCTTAATGTAACTGACAAAGGCCTCGGTCAGCTTGGTATAGACCATGTGCCCGAGGTTCGGATAGGCCTGAAAGAGGGGGCGCATGCAGAAACCGGCGATCTGGTCGATAAAGAGATAGCTGATGGCCGATGTCCCGGCAATAACCAGAAAAATGAGGATTAACCGTTTGCGAAGTTCCTGGTAATGGGGAGCAAACAGTTCAAGCGCTGCTTTCATACAGGAGATGAAGGAGGAGGCGGCGTGTCCGGCTGGGATGGTTTATCGGTCTGTTCATCCGGCCCTTGCCCGGCGGAGGTGGAACTTATGGTATCTGTGTCGGCATGCTGTTTGCGTTCTTTTTCCCAGGGGCGTTCGGTAAGAGGCTCCAGATCAATGATGGTGTCATCTTCACTGAACTCTCCATCCTCTCCGTCGGCCTGCTGGGTTGTTTCCTCCAGGAGGCTGCCCCGGAGCTCGTCGCTGGTTTGTTTGATTTCCCGGTGGACTTCGCCAAGGACGTTGCCCTCTTCATTGATGCTTTCCTTGACCTGATCCACGGTTTTTTTCAATTCGTTGATACCCTTGGCCAGTGAGCGGGCCAGCTCCGGCAGTTTATCCGGGCCGACGACGATCAGCGCCACCGCCAGGATGACGATCATTTCGGGAAGACCGATTCCAAACATGTGCTGGTTCC
>JALSNT010000159.1 GCA_026986885.1 Desulfobulbaceae bacterium | reverse complement strand
GGCCAGATCTTCGTCCTGACCGGCAATGCTAAGCCTGTAGGTCCCGGAACCAAGGATAATCGTATCATCACCGGGCAGATTATTGGCCTCTTCGATGGCGCCGCGAAGGGTACAGTAGGGTAAAACCGCAGGAATAATAATCACAAGATAGGCCACGCAGAGGCCGTTACCAGGTTCCAGGTCATTGACGTCAAAGCCGGAATTTACCGTGAAAGTGGCCGCCCCGGCGTGTGGAATCGGCCGCATGAACAGCAGAATGAAGGGCAACTGGAAAATGACGGACCGGATTGAAAAAGGTGGTTTTCTGTACATGACGGCTATTTGGGGAGAAGAGGCATAAAAAACAGTTGTCGACATGATACATCAGACGCGTGCGCAGTGCATCGTCATCGTATTTTATGCAGCAGGCTGTTATTGGTCGGAAGATTATATGAGGACCGGCAGCGGTTGACAGAGAGGATACCGACCTGTAGATTTTCGTCTCTGTTTATCTGAAAATCCCCTTGGGACACGGACCTGCCCATGCCGGAGTGATGGATTTTCATTTCGCCTCAAGATGTGGGGGGTTTGAGGCGTTTTCCGACCATATTGGTAATAGATTCCATGATTCTTTCATTGTCTGCAGGCCTTATTTTTTTGGGCGCCGGTTTCATCCAGGGACTTACCGGTTTCGGTTCGGCCCTGGTAGCCATTCCATTGCTCACCCTGATCATGGATATCAAGGCGGCAGTTCCCTTATGTATCCTCAACGGTCTGGTTATCACCATCTACCTGGCCGTGCACCTTCGGCATCACCTGGATCGTGGGAAAATCCTGCCCCTTATTCTCGGTTCCGTTCCCGGTGTTGTTGTGGGGGCAACTCTGCTGAAAAGAGTTGATTCAAATCTGTTGCGCATCTGTATCGGTCTGCTGCTTATCAGTTATAGCCTCTATAATCTTTTTATTCGTCCCCGATCTTCGGGACTGGCGCATTACTGGGGGTATGTGGCCGGTTTCCTGACCGGTGCCGTCGGCGCGGCGCTGAGTGCCGGTGGTCCGCCGGCAATTGTCTATTCTACCCTGACTGGTTGGAGCAAAGAGGAGATCCGGGCAACCCTGAGCGGTTTTTTTGTGGCAAACGGTATTGTGACGGCATGCGTACACGCCCTTACAGGGGTATCCACAGCGGCAACCGCCAGGATTTTTTTAATGACCGCACCCTTTGTCCTTCTCGGTACGGTTATCGGTTCCCATGTAACGTCAAGGATTGAGCCGCGAATATATCTACGGATTATTTACAGCCTGCTTGTAGTAATGGGTTGTATGCTGATTGCGGGCTGATACTGTTTCGTTAGAGATAAACCTTGCGTAGTTTATAGAAATAATCCACTCCCGACCAGACTGTCAGGGCCAGGGCCAGATACATGATGGCGAGTCCTGTCTGATGCAGGTGGGGGATGGGGAGCAGGCCAACGGGAAATATAAGGATGCCGATACCGATGTACTGGGTGATGGATTTGATTTTGCCCAGACCGCCGGCGGCAACGACGATACCCGCTGCCGAGGCCATGCCCCGCAGGCCGGTGACCACTATTTCCCTGCTGATGATAACAAGTACCATCCAGGCAGGGATCCTGCCAAGGGGAATGAGCATGATTAAAGCCGTGCTGACAAGAATCTTGTCGGCCAGGGGATCCATGAGTTTGCCCAGGGCGGTTACACTCTTATATTTACGGGCAAAATAACCGTCCACCCAATCCGTGCAGGCGGCGACGACAAAAATAAGCCAGGAGATAAAGGCAATACCCATGCCCTGCTTCAGCATGAGCATGCAGGCCAGAATACCGGAAAGGAGAAAACGAAATCCGGTGATTAAATTTGGCATGTTGAAAGGATTGCCATTTTCCCTCAATTGATGGTGACCAGACGGCGAAGATTGATGGAGGTGGACAGACGTTTTGTCTGTTTGTATTCCCGGTAATGGCGGAGAACGGTACGCACATAGTCGATGGTTTCCGGGATACGGGGAATGGCGCCGAATCGGGCCACCCTGCCGGGTCCGGCATTGTAAGCAGCCAGGCTGAGGCGGATATTGCCGGAAAAGGTATCGAGCAGATTACGGAAATAGCGGGTACCGGCGGAAATGTTCTGATAGGCATCAAAAGGATCGCTCACCTGCAGGTCTTTTGCCGTTTCCGGCATGAGCTGCATAAGTCCCTGGGCACCCTTTGCGGAAACAGCGAACTGGTTGAAGTTGGATTCTGTTTTAATAATTGCCTTGATCAGCAGTGGATCAACCTGATGCTGCATGCAGGCACGCCGGATATGACTTTCCAGGCGGGAAGAGTTTGCTCTGTGGTGAGCGGTAAGGCATTGTCGAGGCTGTTTTTTGCTGTTTGCCGAACTGATCCGTGCCCGCAGTCCGGCAATCGTCGTCACCTTATGCTCAGCCAGAATTACCGCTTTGGCCCTGGGATCACCGGGAACATTGGTATAATGCCTGACTCCGTGATTATCGACATAGGTATACAGAGTTGCCTGCACAAATTCAGGCAGGCTGAGGATAACGAGCAGCAGGATCAGGATACGCATGGATGCTATATTCCGGCAAAGGTTATTTTTGACGTTTTTCCCAGTCGGCCAGGAATTTTTCCATGCCGATATCGGTCAGAGGGTGCTTGGCCAGCTGGGCTATAACTTTGTAGGGAATAGTGGCAATATCCGCTCCCATAAGCGCTGATTCAACGACATGCATGGGGCTGCGCACCGAAGCAACGATCACTTCAGTGGTGAACCCGTAGTTGCGCAGGATGGTCATGATGTCACCGATGAGGTCCATGCCGTTTTGGGAAATATCATCAAGACGGCCGACGAACGGGCTGACATAGGTGGCACCGGCTTTGGCTGCCAGCAGGGCCTGGGAGGAGGAAAAGACCAGGGTTACATTGGTCTTGATATTTTCGGCGCTCAATTTTTTAACCGCCTTGATTCCCTCCATGATCATCGGTACCTTGATGACGATATTGTCGCTGAGTTTTGCCAGCTCACGGGCCTCGGCAACCATGCCGTCCGCATCAAGACTGACCACCTCGGCGCTGATCGGACCGTCGACAATGGCACAGATATCTTGGAGGATTTCCGAAAAAGGACGTTGTTCTTTGGAGACAAGCGACGGATTGGTGGTTACTCCGTCGACCATTCCCATTTCCAGTCCTTTCCTGATTTCGTCAATATTTGCGGTATCAATAAAAAATTTCATTATTCTTTTCTCCCTTCCGATTCACGAATAAAGGTATCACAGCATTTTTCACTGCAGAAGTAGTAGGTTTTGCCGTCTTTACGCAGCCTGATGGCCTGTTTTTTGGGTACCAGGGTGTGACAGACCGGATCTTCCAGCAACACATCTTCGACTTGCGAAGAACCATCCTGCCCTTGTTTGTTGCCTGCTTTTTTCTTTTTTGATCCCTGAAACAGCCGCCAGGCAATGTAAAACAGGACGGCAAGGATGAAAAGTCGAACCGGACTCATTTATTCCACGCACAAAAGCAGGGGACTATTTTGATGTCTGCATGTACACATAATTTTAACCTAAAGCGCTCAATTCAGGTTTAAATGATTTCCACCATTGCTCAGAAAACGTAACTCTTCACAGGGCAAATAACTACGATGTTTCAACGTCTTAGAGCTGTGACTGTTTGCAGCCGCACCATATTTGCGCAGATAAGCGGAGACTGCGGGTGTGTCTGTTCGCTATAGAATACCTAAAGCCGGTTTCACCTGCAACCCAATAGAACAATGGACATCGAATTTCGAACTGCAGTGTGCCCTGAAATGTTCGCTCTCGTCACACCGCTCTGCGGTGTGACGCAATCTGTGGCGCTCTGCGCCTGTTGTCCGTATGGAATA
>JALSNT010000158.1 GCA_026986885.1 Desulfobulbaceae bacterium | reverse complement strand
GATGACTCGGGCAACGACTCAACGACAGTTGCCGGGACAGTTGAATTTACTTCCAAAAGTTCTTTCTCTGTTTCCTCAACCGTTGCCGACTCTAACGGCAGTGTTATTGATGGTGGCGCCGGTGCCATTACAAGCTCTGATGCCGAGACGGTCAATGGAATCGACATCTCCACGGTTGACGGCGCCCAGAAGGCCATTGATGTTATCGACAAGGCACTTGGCACCATTGATTCCGAGCGTGGTGATCTTGGTGCGGTTCAGAACCGTTTTGAGTCCACCATTGCCAACCTGAAAAATATCTCGGAAAATGTTTCCGCAGCCCGTTCGCGGATTCTGGATGCCGATATTGCCCAGGAGACCTCCAACATGACCAAGCAGAACATCCTGCAGCAGGCCGGTGTATCCATCCTGGCCCAGGCTAACCAGGCCCCGCAGATGGCTCTGTCCCTTCTCAGATAATTTAACCCTTTGCGGGACGGCCCGGACGGCTGTCCCGCAAAGGCCCTTATGCTAAAGAGTTTAAAAAGATCCTTATTTTTTCACAGGGAGGTGAAAAAATGAATATCGAATCAATCAGCGCCAATACCATTGCCCCGCCCAGGATCAATGAACCGGTCCAGCAGGTGGAGCGTTCCCATGACGCCGCCAAAAAAGAACCACAGGCAGCCGATGCAGCGGCGCAGAAAAAAATGCAGCCTGAAGAGCTGCTCAAACAGATCAAATCATTGACCGATGACGGCCAGTACAGTGTCCGTTTTGAAAAAAACGATGATATCCACGAAATGGTGGTAAAGATCGTTGATCAAAATACCGATGAAGTTATACGGCAGATACCGCCGGAAGAGTTGATAAACCTGACAAAACACCTGCAGGAACTGCAGGGAAACATTGTTAATACGGTAAGTTAAGTAACTTTTCCGCTCGCTAAAATTATTGTTCCAACCCTTTCCCGTTGCCATTATCGACAGGGAAAACAGGAGAAGTGTATCCGTAACAGAGGACAGAAGTCAGGAGTCGTAAGACAGGATTCGATGAACCACAGGAATCAGGAAACGGAGTAAGGCATGGCTATTCAATTTGGCGGACTCGCCACCGGCATGGACACCAATTCCATCATCAATAAGTTGATGAATCTTGAACGTATGCCCATTGCCAATATAGAGGCGGATAAAAAATGGATGAACAACCGCTTGTCCGCCTTTACCAAACTGGACGGCGACCTGCATTCCTTCCTTGATTCCATTAAAAATTTAGGTAAAGAGGATACCCTGCAGAAACGCTCGGTCACCCTGAGCAGTGAAGACTATATGAGCGCCTCGGTTTCCAAAGACGCCCTGCCGGGCACAAGTTACCAGATCGAGGTCCAGTCCCTGGCCCAGGTACAGAAATCCGTATCCCAGGGAGGGTTTTCAGCCAAAGACACCAATTCCTTTCATACCGGCACGATCTCTATCACAGTTGGCACGGAAAGCCATGATATTGAAATAACCGATGACAATAATTCCCTGGAAGGGATCATGCAGGCCATCAACGATGCCGACATCGGAGTAAAGGCCGGCATTATTAATGATGGTTCCACCGATCCCTACCGGCTTGTCCTGACCGGACAAAACGTGGCCACGGATTTTTCCCTGGATGATTCCGGTCTCACCGGCGGTGCCGGCACCGATACTCTGGGCATTTTTGAAGGACCGGGCGGTACGACTAATCCTCCTGTCCAGGACGCGACCCGCGCCCATGTGATCATAGATGGAATTGATATTTACAGTGACTCAAACACCTTGACGGAGGCCATTCCGGGCGTAACCCTGGACCTGGTCCAGGCAAAAACCGGAGAAACAACAAATCTCAGCGTTTCCCTGGATAAAAGCGCCATCAAATCCACCATTGAGAAATTTGCCGACGGTTATAACAAGGTCGTAAAGTTTGTTACCAGCCAATCCGTTATCGAAGGCAAAGGGGGCGGCGTCCTTGCCGGCGACTCGGGTATCAACTCCTTAAAACGACATCTGCAGAATATGCTGACCACCCCGTTTAAAAATTCAGGTGTATTTACCAGCCTGTCCCAGCTCGGTTTTGAAACCCAGAAAGACGGGACCCTGACCGTGAACGGCGAGGTACTTTCCAAGGCTGTCGACGAACACCTGGACAGCGTCACCACCCTCCTTTCCGGAGAGGACGGCAAAGACGGTCTGGCCAAACAGTTTCAAGACTATCTGGAATCCATGACCAGCTCCACCACCGGCATGCTGCAGGGCCGCACAACCAGTATCAAAAGCTCGATTAAACGGATGGACAACCGCATTGAAACCATGGAAGCACGACTGGCGCAGCGGGAGAAAACTCTGCGCAAGCAGTTTACCGCCATGGAAACGCTCGTCAGCGGCATGAATGCCCAATCTTCTTTTCTCGGCCAGCAAATGTCGGCCATTTCAAATATGATGAACAGGTGATATACATGAACAGCTACACCAACAACTATCTTGCCAACCAGGTGAACACCGCATCTCCTGAGCAGCTTATGCTCATGCTGTATGACGGAGCTGTTCGTTTTGCCTCCATGGCAATTAAGGCCATTGAGGACAACACGCCTGATAAACGGTCGTATTATATCAATAAAACCTATGCCATCCTGGCTGAATTTGCCGCCACCCTGGATCGTAACCAGGATGCAGGTCTGGCCGACAATCTGGACGCCCTGTACCATTACATGCAGCAACAGCTCATGGAGGCAAACCTGAAAAATGATCCGCAACCGGTGCATGCCGTCAAGAAAATGCTGCTTGACCTGCGACAGACCTGGGCCCAGGCCATTGAGCAGGAAAAACAGGAAAAGCACGCTGTCCTGGCAGGAGGTGCTCCCCTGGGAAAGCCTGAATATAAACCCCTGGCAGCAGCAATGTAGATATGGAAATAGATATGAAAGATTTTCAACAGCTTCTCCGACAATCCGTTATCCAGCACAGGCGGCTTCACGATCGTTTGAGCGCCATTGAAAAAAGACTGCCCATCCTTGATCTTGAATCGACGGTCCAGGCAGCCGATGATATGGACGCATTGTTTACCGCCATCCAAGTGACCGATCAGCAGATTCTGACGAATATGGATATGGAGATTGCTAAGGAATACAGTGATCTTATTGAAGAGCGGATGAAACTTGGAAAAACGCTGTTGCAACAGTACGCGCTCATCCTGCCGAAATTAAAGACCCGGCTGGCCGGCTACAAGGCAGAGCTGTTTAAAATCAAACATGGGTTGCAGACCATGGGTGGATATTCCCATGGAACGGTCCCGGCGGGCGGTATTATCGACACATCCAACTGAGAAAGCAACAGCAACCTGAACTGAACGATTTAGGAGCAAGTATGTCGCCGCTGTTACTCTCCCGTACCTGAAGACCCGAAAAAAAAATCTTTTTTTCTTCTTGCCGGTATGGCAAACTGTAGATAAGAATAGAATCATAGTGGCAAGGTCGCACCGTATAGGCCTTGCTTTTCCTTATTTTTCACCATCTTACCATGGGATCTGTCACGTGGCGACGCTTGATGATATTTTTTCACAGATAGAAACCGGCAAAGCCGTTCGTATTGCCCTGCCGATCATGGGCAGGACAGAAAAAAAACGAATCAGCTGTGTCTATCAGAGAACCTCTCCCCCCGAATTCCTGTTGCTTTTTACTCCGGGCAGCCTGCCGGCAGCTGACATTGATTACAACCGCAAGGCAGGGGTACTTCTCGATATCAAAGGCCAAAGTGTTTCCCTTGCCGCGGATATACAGAAAAAAACCGCCGATCAGGCCCTGCGGCTTATCGCCAGGGACGTCATCAGTCACGAACAACTGCGTGATTTCTTTCGGGTTGACGTTACCGCACCCCTGGTCGCCCGCCC
>JALSNT010000157.1 GCA_026986885.1 Desulfobulbaceae bacterium | reverse complement strand
TCCATTGATAATAACATGGCTGAAAACAGTATCCGTCCCTTTGTCGTGGGCCGGAAAAACTGGTTATTTTCCGGCACTCCTGAAGGGGCACATGCCAGTGCACTGTTGTACAGCCTGATTGAGACGGCCAAGGCCAACAAGCTGGAACCATATGCGTATCTGCGGTATATTTTTGAAAAGTTACCAGTGGCGGAGACGCTGGAAGACTATGAGGCCCTGCTGCCTTGGAATATTATTAGAGAACAGATGACCTCACCAGTTGCGGTGGAATGTGCTTAATGTGGCGCTTACTATATTTCCGTTATGCCTGGGACAGCATCACCCTCTTGTTCCACCTCTCCATGGGCGTGGCGAACGACCTTTACCGGCACTCTGTGCCCCAGCCCCTGTTGGTGTGGTGTCCTGAACGTTTCGTTTGCCGGTCCGGCCATAGGCCGCGAAAGCGGACAATGCCCGGCTTACCAATGTCCGCTTTCGCTGCGCTCAACCAGACCTACGGCTGTTGTCGTCATGCATGAGGTTGCATCAACCCGTCCCGGCGTACCCGTATGACAAGACAAAAAAATCCGTGTCCATCCGTGGCTTTTTTATTTTTCCTGCGGATGACCGGGCGGCATCATCATCCCCATGGGCATGCCGGTGAGCTCCACCGGTATTTCCAACGTCTCATCGGGCAGCAGGGCACGTTTTCGAGATATTTTCAGGGTAACCATGTCCCCGGGCTGTTTATCAAAAAGAGAAATCTTGAGATCACCGATATCGTGGACCAGAGTGCCGTCAACCCCTATAATGATATCACCTTCTTTTAACCCCGCCTGTCTGCCCTTGCCATGGGGGCTGATGCCCTCAATTATGACCGTGCCTTTCTGCTTTTCCGTCGCCTTTTCTTCTTTCAGGATAACCCCTATTTTCGGTGCCGGTGTTAGTTCCATGGGCTCGGTAAAGACAAGATAATCTACCTGCTTTCCGGTCTCTTTTCCCGTATCCAGACCGTTATTCGTCACCAGCACGCTCTGTTTGATTGCCGGTATTCTGCGGGCAACCCGCAGGGGAATAGCGCTGTCTTTGAAGACATGACCGGTACCGGCAAAGACAATCATTTTTTTCTTTGGATGGTTGGCCAGATAGTGGCTGATGGACTCGGCCATGGTTTCGTCCCAGATGGCCTGGGCCTGGAGAAAGCCGCTGAATCCTTTATCTTTGTGACCGCCGCGGGAAGAGGCCGTATGTTGCCTGTAGATGTTCAGCAGTCTTTCCCGGTAGCCGGGAATATCCAGGTCTCGTATTGCGGCCGTTTGGTGTTGTTCATCATCTGTAATTGTATCGGTGTTTCCAGTACGAAAAACCTTACTGACGATTTTTTTATCCAGGTTCAGGCCGATAATGGGAAGCTTCTGTTTTCTGCAAAAGCTAATGATGTCCCGATACAAGCGATAGTCAAATCCCCAGACCGAAAAATATTTTGATTTTTTGAGAAATTCCCTTTCCGTTGTAATCTTACCGTTGATGTATCCATCCAGGGCCGCCTGTGAGGATCGCGGAAACATCTCCATGCCGATACTGATATTTTTATGTGTTGTATACAGGGCCTGCAGTACCTGGAGTTGCAGGAGATGGTCACCATAAGCAGTATGGGTTTCGCCGACATAAACCACCCGGCTGCTGCTGATCGCCGCCATTATACTTGCAAAGGACTGTGTTGCCCCGGCGGGGATGCCGGAAGGTGGAGGCAGCAGGTCCATGACCGTTCCGTTTTCACTTGGCGCGATTTCTTTTTTCCGGATTTTTCCCTGTCGGAATTTAAGGAGACTGTACCCGCCGTAATGGCTGAGTTTACGCGTGGCGGCCGTGGTTTCGTGTATAGAGTCGGAGTCGACAAGAACCATGGTCTGTTCGATGTTCAGGGGATTTTTCCGGACCATGAGGGTAAAGCCGGGGGCAGTGCTTTTGCGATCAGCAAACAGGCTCTCCCGCAGTGGGGAACTGCCGGCAAAGAGGAATGACCCCGATGCCGATTCCGCATTTTTGATTGTACCTGCCGTCCTGACAACTGCTCCCTGCTTTTTCAACATATCGGCAAGGGGTTGATAGAGAGCCGCCACCTGTTCATCTGCGGGCAGGACAACGGTTTTATGTTCCGCCCCTGAAAAGCGTGACCAGGTTGGCGGGATTTCCTTGTCTGCCAAATTACGCATCAGCTCATATTCCGGATCAAGGGCGATCGTTTTCGGCAAAGTATCGGTTGTGATGCTGAATTTCTGGTCAACTTGATCCAGACGCACGGTTTTACGTATGGCACCCTGCAGGGATTGGATCATAATCGGTACCCGCAGGTGATAGGGTTGTTTGTTGTCCTGGATGAGATGAAAGCTGATGACCGATTGTCCGTTTTTCTGCGAAACCGCAACCTGCTGCATGTGGAGTCTCGGAATATCGACCCGCTGCAGCCACTGATCAAAAAAAGGAGCAAGGTTTTTCCCCGCTGTTCGGGAAAAAATCTGCTCAATATCCTGCCAGGAACATTTTTTATATTTTTTTTCTTTATAGAGCCGCCGCAGGCCCCGGATAAAAACATCTCTTCCGATTTTCTGCTCCAGCATGTGAAAGAACATGCTGCCCTTGTCATAACCGATGGCCCGGATTTTTCGGGCCATCGGCCGGTTATCGCCCGCGCCCTGAAAATCGGCCAGGGTCATGGCATTGTCCGGATGCACATACGAGAGGTAACGCAGGATCTGATTTTTCCGGTATTTTTTTCCTTCTCCCCTGTCTGCGGCAAAGCTCTGGTCGGCAAGACAGGTGGTCAGCCCTTCGCACCAGTTGCCGCCGCTGTCGGCAAGTCTGATACTGTTGCCGAACCAGGAATGGAGAATTTCGTGACCGAGCGAGGTATCCTTGATAAAGGGTAGTCGGATTACGGCCTGGCCAAGCAGGGTAAACCCGGGCATGCCGTAGCCGGTGGGTAGACGATTTTCAACAATGGAGTAACGTGGATAGGGAAAGGGGCCGATCAGCTGTTGGTATCTCTTGACATATCCTGCTGCTTTGCGCAGGTAACCATCCGCTACCCTGCGGTCTTCAGAAAAGAAATAGCTGTACAGGGTAGTGCTGCCGACCCTGCGGCAACGAACCCGGTATGGTCCGGCGGCAAAGTGCAGGGATTGCAGGGGATGGGGCGGGGCGGCCCGGTAGATTTTCGTCCCGTTACCGGGTGAGACCGGGGCGCCTTCGCTTATGGCAACCATTTTTCTGGGCAGCCTGGCAAAGAGTTTAAAGAGCATGTCCTGGTCGGCTATCGGGTGCCAGAATCCGGCCAGGGTGATACCGTTTTCTGTGATCAGATTGCTGTCCATATATGGGTTATCGGCCTTGAGTGTCCATGAGAGATAGAGAACTCCGGGCCGATCGTTTCGGGCAATGATAATGGTATTGTCCTTTTTCACCTTGATCAGTACCGGAGTTCGGTTCGCATGTTCAAGTATTGCGCCGGTAAGTTTCAGGGGGCCGCATTGAAGATGAAGGGGAAGGTTAGCGGGCAGCTCAATCTTTGATGTGCCGGTAACCAGCTTTTTTTCCAGGTTAAAACTGATAGAAATTGTATGGCGCGGAAGGCGGTCGGCGGCTTCAGGTGTGCCGGCATCGGCGGAAACGGGTATTAAGACGGTGGCAATGAGTCCGGTTAGGCAACACAAAAGAAAGATGGAAATAAGGCGTGTCATTATGGCATGTTGTTTTTAGATTGCAGGTAAATGGCAGGGGACAAAAGATAAGTGAATATCCGCCAATAATAATCATTTTTTCATAAAAGGAAAGGGGCCTCTCGCCGGTCGATCTCCGGCTTTTTCTTGACAACAGGCCGGATTCTATTGTAGGTCTTGACCACCTGCAACAAGCTCTCCCCGGTCCTTTAC
>JALSNT010000156.1 GCA_026986885.1 Desulfobulbaceae bacterium | reverse complement strand
CCGGCCCGGGTTACCGGCACGCTGGACATCCCGGTGGGCCGCCTGCGCAAGATGAACCTCGGCCCGCAATACCTCAGTGCTTTCAGCGTTGGTGATCAACTGCTCTGGGGAGCGGCCGAACCCGTACGGAGGGTTTTAAAAATTATCCTGCAGCATATGGGATAAGCAGCGCGTTGGCAAGATGCCCCGGCAGGCCATACCTTCATGACAGAGAGCTGCAGCCTTTGCAGCTCTCCCCCGACGATGTCTCCAGATCCTGACCGGCGGGTGCCAGGCAGACCCTGTTTTTGCCCTGCTGTTTTGCCAGATACATGGCCATATCAGCCTGACGAATCAGTATATCCGGACTCATACCATTATCCGGGAACAAAGCGACACCGACACTGACACTTAAACCGGAATCCATATATTGGGAGGCAAAATCGTTCTGTATTGTCCGGCATATCTTGCCGGCCACCTTGCAGGCCATATCACTGCTTGCTATCTCCGGCAGGGCAAGGACAAACTCATCGCCTCCCCAGCGGCAGAGAATATCGGAGTCGCGCAGACGCTGCCGCAGCGAAGCGGCTAATTCAACCAAAAGAGTGTCACCGGCCTCATGGCCGAAACGATCATTGATTTTTTTAAAGTTATCCAGATCAAGAAACAGTACCGCGATTTTTTCCCGGTTACGAACGGCCCGATTGATATTCTGCTTGAAAAGATCATGAAACAACCGACGATTGGCCAACCCGGTCAAATCATCATGGTAGGCCAAATGATGCAACCGTTTTCTGGCCCTGTTTAAATCAGTGATATCATGGAGGCTGATGACGGCACCCAGCTTGTTACCTTCATTGTCATACATGGCCTGCCCATTGATACGCAATTCCCGCCTCTCCCCCTTTCTCGACTGGACGACAATTTCCTGATTGTGTACATCTTCGCCCCTTAATGCCCTAACCAGAGGAATTTCGTCAACAGCAAGCGGCGTGGTGCCGTCCAGCTGATAGAGCCGATAATATTTCCCCCATTCCTCCTGCGGTACCTGCGCCAGATCACAACCATGGATTTCCTGACTGGCGCGGTTAAACACGTTAAGCTGCCCTCTGCCGTTGCAGGCGATGATTCCATCCTGGATATGCTCCAGCATTGCCCTCTGAAATTTCTGTTGTCTGACAATTTTTCGCTGAGCAGCTTTTAACGATGTGATATCCAGAAAATACCACACTCTTCCCAGGTAGACATCACCGGCATGGATCGGATAGGAATGGCGATAAAAAACCCTGCCGTCTTTCAGCTTTACCTCATCGGTACTGGATTGGTCGGGATTTTTATACAGTTCATGCACCTTGGCAAGAAAACGATCCGGCTCCTTAACCTGACCAAGAACCGTGCGCAGACTTTCATGTTCATCACGATGTTTCCGTACATATTCCGGGATGTTCCACATCCGCAGGAACCGATGATTATAGGAAACCATCTCCATCTTTTCATTGACTAACAGTATGCCGGCCGGATTATTCTGGTACTGCTCTTCCAGCATTCTCAGTTTACCGCAACCCGGCAGGCAACTCTTGTCCCGGTCATGCTCCGTCAGCAAAATCAAA
Organism: Desulfobulbaceae bacterium; assembly: GCA_026986885.1. Next base: position 13,325 of record JALSNT010000156.1, on the reverse strand, counting down.
ACCATTTTGTCAGGGAGAAGACAGAGACAGATCCCGGCGGTGATGGGAGCGGTTTCCCCGTTATACATGGTAATTGTGCGTTTAACCCGCTTGCCGACCGGTGTCAGGGCAAGCGCCTTGCGTAAATCGGCGGCAACCTCCTGTCGGCAAAGAGCAGAAAAGGTTACTTCACCACTATCCAGACGGTGATTGTCAAAAAGGGTACAGGCGGCAGTGTTGGCCCGGACAATGATAAAATCCTGCTCTAAAATGAAGGCGGGACAGGGAAGATGGGCAAAAAGTTCCATGGCGAATGCAGGGCAAGTGTCGAAGGAAAAGAAACAAGGCAGAGTAGGACAGAAAAAAGAGTCTGTTTCTCTATAAAAAAATGTTTTTTAACTATGCGACATTATGTCATCCTCCACATGTAAACATGAGCATGCGACGTCTCCTGATTGCGACTACCTGATATAAAAAAGATTTTGCTTACCATCATTGTTTAAGCAAAAAGGGATAACATCGCTAAAGCCGAAACAACAGATTGCCTGTTGCCTTATTTAAGCCTGAATTCATGTCGCTTGTTTCACTGGAAAGAGCGATGGTATCCCTAATTTCAGCTTGGCTGAGTTTTAGTAGTATTTAGAAAAAAGATAGCACAGACAACAGACACAAGTCAAATCAGCCCCTCACCATGGGGGATTTCCCCGAATCCCTTGCAGGACAACACATTTACTGAAGTTTACCGTCAATAAGACTATATTTTTTATCCATTAAATCGGCCAACTTGATATTATGGGTGACCATAATCACACAGAGGCCCATGGATCCGGACAATTCATGTAACAGGGAAAAAACTCCATTCCCGCTTTCCTGATCCAGATTGCCCGTTGGTTCATCGGCTAACAACAGTTGCGGTTCCAGGACGAGCGCCCTGGCCAGCGCCACCCGTTGCTGCTCGCCACCGGAAAGCGCGCCCGGCCGGTGGTGCAACCGGTGTGCCAACCCCACCACTGCCAGCAGATCTTTCGCTTTTTTAACCAGTTTACCCTCCGGGCACCTGCCGATACGACCGGGAAGCATAACATTTTCCAAGGCGGTAAATTCGGCCAGCAGGTGATGAAACTGAAAGATGAAGCCGATATTGACATTGCGATGACGGCTCAGTTCATTTTCACCGCAGGCCAACAGCGAACGACCGTCAAAGAGGAGCTCTCCTCCATCCGGACTGTCCAGGGTTCCCAATATCTGCAGCAGAGTCGTCTTGCCCGAGCCTGAGGCGCCGACGATTGCCGCCATTTTACCACGGTTTGCCGTAAGATTAACTCCGCGCAGGACTTCAACCCTGTTCTCGCCCTGAACAAAACTTTTGCGCAGGCCGGTCGCCTGCAGCAGAATCTCACTCATAACTCAAGGCCTCGGCCGGTCGCACCCTGGAGGCCTGCCAGGAAGGATACAGGGTGGCCAGCAGGGTGATAACAACTGCGGAAACTCCAATTACCGTAACATCAAGGGGCACCACCTTGATCGGCATGGTGGACATGGGATAGACATTTCTGGGAAGCTCAATGATAGGATAATGCCGGAGAAACCAGCAAAGGCCAAGTCCGGCCACGACCCCTGACAAGGTACCGATTGCACCAATAATCATACCCTGGTAGAAAAAGATCCGAATAATCGAGGCGTTGGTTGCGCCCATGGATTTAAGGATGGCAATATCCCGCTTTTTCTCCATCACCACCATGACCAGGGCGCTGATGATATTTAAAGCGGCCACCAGGATAATAAGATCAAGGGCGATAAAAATGCCGACTTTTTCCAGTTTCAGGGCGGCAAACAGATTTTTATTGATCTGCATCCAGTCCCGCACCGAATATTGCGGCCCCAACCGGCGACCAATCGCCGCGGCTACCCTGTCGGCACCATCAATATCCTCTACCCGCACCTCTATGCCGTGAACTCCGCGGGACAGACCGGTCAGGGATCGGGCGGTTTCAAGATCGACAAAGGCTATACCCGAATCATACTCGAACATTCCTGTTGCAAACATACCGGCAACCCGGCAGGTCAGGACTCTGGGCAGAACACCCATGGGGGAAAGCGGCCCGTTGGGCGAAATAAGCCGGATTTTTCCACCCTCGGCAACCCGCAACTGTCTCGCCAGTTCAACCCCTAAAATAACAGCCGGCAAACCGGCAGGTGTACGCAGGGACTGAAAACTGCCGGTCTTCATCTTTTTTTCTATGGCGATAACCCTGCCGGCGGTTGCCGGATCAATACCCCGCAGACTGACGCCGGTGGAACGACCTCCGGAACTGATCAGGGCCTGACCATAGATTACCGGAGTTGCTGCCGTAACTCCGGGAACAGAATCTATCTCCCTGACGGTCCCGGCCGGATCGGGGATAAATCCTGAAAAACGCTGTACCAGGACATGGGCATTTATACCGATGATCTGATCACGCAGCCCTTCCGTAAAACCGGTATACACGGAGAGAACAACAATAAGCGCCATCACGCCGACCGCAACCCCCAGTACGGAAATGATGGAAATAAGGGAGATAAATTTTTGTTTACGTTTGGCCCGTAGATACCTGAGGCTGACAAACCATTCAAAGGTCATCTGGAAAAATTGCGGGAAAGAGGAAGAGAGGGCTGATCAGAAACCATGATCGGGACAGCAGAGAAGGAATACATTTTATTTTTGCGGGCAGACAATGTCGGTAACCGATGGCAAAGAAGTCAAACAGGTATAAACGACATCCTGAACATCCTTGTCAATATCAGCATCATTGCCGGCCATTTTTATAATAACCCGGTGCCAGCCCTGGGCATCATTTGTTTTCAGGCCGGTACAGATGCGCTCTTTGGTATGGCAACGGGTGCAGTAAGTATTGATGTAGGAGGCGCACATTGGGGAATTTACCTCCTTTGCCGACAACAACGGGCAACAGACAAAAAACACTATAACTGCCAGAACAATTTTCCACATTTCGGATATTCTCCTCTACTATTTCTTCTTTTTCCCCTGATTCTTCTTCTGTTTCCCGGAAACGGCGCTCTCCGGTTTGAGATGGGGAAAAAGGATTACATCACGGATGGAAGGTGAATCGGTCAGCAGCATAACCAGCCGATCAATACCGATGCCCTCACCGGCAGCGGCCGGCATGCCGTATTCCAGTGCCCTGACATAATCATAATCGAGCTCCGGATGAATTTCCTCATCATCTCCACGCTCTTCAATCTGGCGGGCAAAACGATCATACTGATCCATGGGATCATTGAGTTCGGAAAAGGCATTGGCAATCTCCCGGCCGGTGACAAAAAGCTCAAAACGATCGGTTACCGTGGGATCCTCTTCATTACGCCTGGCCAGCGGGGAAACCTCTGTGGGGTAGGAGGTAATAAACGTCGGATTTATTAACCTTTCCTCCACCAGCAGTTCAAACAGCTCGGTCTTTGCCTTGCCGATACCGGCACCCGGCTGCAGAACAATACCATTTTCCTTAACAAGCGCCTTCACCCCGGCTTCATCATGCAGAACCGACGGTTCAATCCCGGCCACCTGCACCAGGGCCTCATCCATTGTGTATCGCTGCCAGGGCGGCGACAGATCGACCTCGACCCCCTGGTAACTGATCTGCATGGAACCGGTCACCTCGTATGCAAGCCAGGAGATCAGCTCTTCGGTCATATCCATGAGATCATGGTAGGTGGCATAGGCCTGGTAAAACTCCAGCATGGTAAACTCGGGATTATGCCGGGTGGACAGACCTTCATTGCGAAAGTTACGGTTGATTTCAAAGACCCGTTCAAAACCGCCGACCAGCAGTCTTTTGAGATAGAGTTCCGGGGCGATCCGTAAGAAAAGATCCATATCCAGGGCATTATGGTGGGTCTTGAACGGCCTGGCCGTGGCCCCGCCCGGTACCGGCTGCATCATGGGGGTTTCCACTTCAAGAAAACCGCGATTACTGAAAAATTCACGGATCAGACGGATGATCTCCACCCGCTTGCGAAAGGTTTTCCGAACCTCGGGATTGACCACCAGATCAACATATCGCTGCCGGTAACGGGTCTCGACATCGGTAAGGCCGTGGAACTTTTCGGGCAGGGGCCGCAGAGACTTGGTGATCATCTGCAGTTTTGCCGCCTCAACCGACAGCTCACCGGTCTTTGTCTTAAACAGCTTTCCCTCGACACCAACGATATCACCGACATCCCATTTCTTAAACTGGGCAAACAGTTCATCGCCTAACAGATCCCGGCGGGCATAGATCTGTATACGACCGCTCTCATCCTGGAGATGGAAAAATGCGGCCTTGCCGAACTTGCGCATGGACATGATGCGCCCGGCCACCCGATAACTTCCCCCTTCCGCTTCATGGGACTCGGGCGCCAGGGATTCACCTCGGGGCAGGATCTCTTTAATCTGCTGGGGCGTTCTGAAGGTATTGCTGAACAGGGACACGCCTAATTCGGCAAGACTTTCGGCTTTTTCGCGGCGTGCCTTTAACAGGCTGTTTTCATTATTCATTGAAATAACACGTTAATTGATAAAGAGAATTGATAAAGATTTATGGCGCCGATTACGCCGGTCGAATTTTGTCCCGACCCTGATGAAAGACGACACTTTTACAACTTATTGGGGTGGGGTAAAACCCGGCAGCAAAGGGTATTTCATGCTCGACCCGGCCTGCAACTATGGTTCACCGGCCTGCGGGCTTTAAAAAAACTGCGCCCGCAGGTTGTCGGCAGTGGACCTGGTCAAGGCAAGCACCCGCCGCGCCGCCTGCCGGGAAATTGACCCAGTGCCGCAGCTTGGAGTGATCAGGGTCTGGGCAAGCAGCGCCTGCAAATCTCGCTTTGCAGACACAAAGGCCTGCATCCGGCTGGTGAACTGCTCACATAACGACGGGGTGGTCTGGGCATTGATTTCTTTTTCCCGAGAGGTGGGAATTCCTCCCCAGGCAAGGATTGAACCACGATCAAAAAATGTTGATACTTCGTTTCTCAGGGCAGCCATCTTGTCAAAAAAACCAAAGGCGTCAAAGCTGAGAATATCAATATCCGATGCAAGCAGAATCGACCAGTTGGTATTGGCGCAGACATGGATACCGACAAGGCCACCCGCCTGATGCACAGCCTCGGCCACCTCATTGACCATGTCCCGTATTTCCTCATCAGTCACGCCGATAAAGGCCGAGGAACCTAAACCGGCTAATGCCGGCTCATCAATGAACATCAAGACCGGCCTGTCGTCGGCGCCGGTAACCTGCACAACTTCCTCACGCAAAAGCCGAGTCTGCCAGGCCGCTTTCATGCTGATCCCCTTGATCACCATATCGCGAATGGTATCATCAAAGTACCCGGCCCTGCCCTCTCTGTCTTTAATCCCGGTCAGCATGGTAAACGGCCCGGACACCTGACCCTTAACCGCGACCAGTCCATCGACATGACGCGCCAGCTCTTCTATAAAGAGATACAACCCCCTGGCCCGTTCCCTGCTCACCTGGAAGCGGGAACCGATGAGTGCGGCCGGATCTTCCTGAACAACAAGATAATCCTCATAAAAGGAAAGCATCTCCTCTGCAAAACCATCATAGGTTATATCAAAGAGAATACGTCCTTCCGGATCGGTTATATTTTCTTCAACAATACAGGGAATCCCCTCGGCAAACTGCGGCATCATCCGTTCCAGCGGATGATGTGGGAGTTGCGGCCAGAGGGGAATCTCCGGCGTTGTTGAAAATATCCAGTCCAGGGCCTCTTTATGATCATCCAGGGGCACACTGCCGATTAAGACAGGTAAACCGTTTGCCGGTAATCGACCTTTACCTGCGGTCGTCATTATCAAACCTCTATTTTCGCCAAATCATTATCAGAGACCTGAACCAGTCCCATATAAACATAAACACCAGAGTTGTGTAAAGTAGTGCGAACTAAGGGTGATGTCAATTTTTTTCCAGCAGTACCACACATTCGATGTGGTGGGTCTGGGGAAACATATCAACCGGGGTAATGGAGGATAAACAGTACCCGCTCCGAACAATGACCCGCAAATCTCTCATCAGGGTGGCCGGGTCGCAGGAAATATAGACAACCATCTCGCTGCCGAAATCTGCGAGGCGGGCAGCACTGCGGCCAAGCCCCTGTCTCGGGGGATCTAACAACAGGACATCAAAGCCTTGGCGGCTGACGGCCGGAGACTGGAGATAGGATGCAACATCAGCGGCAATAAACCGGGTATTTGCCAGGCCGGCGGAGTGGGCATTCTTCCGGCCGGTGGCGACCGCCTGCCTGTTCCACTCGACTCCGGTGACCTCGGCCCCGGCAAGCGCCAGCGGTATGGAAAAATTTCCCATGCCGCAAAACAGGTCAAGCACTCTTTTCCCGGCCGGATTGCCTACCAGCTCAAGCACAAGCCGTACAAGTCGTTCATTTTGCAGCGGATTGACCTGAAAAAAACTCTGCCTGTCCCAGTGCAGGGTATAGGGTACCGACCCGGCAGCAAAGGACTGACGACAGCCATGGGTTCCATGGGAAAAAACAACGCCGTTCCTGTGCCGTTTTTTGTCCTGAACCATTATCCCGGCAAGTCCCGGCAGCCGGCATAACTTCTCAACAAGGGCAGTCGGAGGCCTGCGATTACCTGCAAGGAAAAATGAGACCGACAGCCGGGAAGTATCCGGTGAACAGACATATTCAATCTGATGACAATACCTGCCGATTGCCGGCAGTAGACCGGAGGCAGTCAAGGCCTGCCAGGCATCGTTAATTGCAGAAACGGCCAGAGGACAGCTGTTGACGGCTACCAGCCTGTTACTGTGGACGCGATGAAAACCGACCTCGCCGTCCCGGGTCAGGTGCAATCGAAGCTTGTGGCGGTATCCTGTCGGCAACGGTGACGCCAGGATTGTTATTTCCGCCCTCTTTGCTGATAAATGGGCACGAGCAAGCAATTCACCGATGATTTTTTCCTTTATTATCAGTTGTTCATCATAACGAGCATGCTGCAGATTACAGCCGCCGCAATGGCCAAAATGACGACATATCGGACGACAGCGGGCTAAAGATGGTTCGAGGACCTCCAGCAACTCTGCCTGAATGTGGCCGGCACAACGTTTAACTTCAACAACACGCACCAGCTCGCCGTCAAGGACAAGGGGAACCATGACCACCATGCCGTCGGCCAGGTGGCCCAGACCGCTGCCTCCGGCTATAATCTTTTTTATTTCAAGGGTATGTTCCGTTTGCACAGAAAACTCATTTAATGGTAGAGTAAAAATCAGGTAAATATAGTATAGACTACTCTGAAAAATTGCAGCGTTGCCTTATTTCCGTATCACGGAAGAGACATGGTATGACCCTGCAAGTATTCCTGAAGTAACATTTTTAAAAGAAAAAAACTCTTTCTCGTTTTAACAATTCCTTCATGGCCGCAAAAAAAACACAACCGCGCATCCTGGTCGTTGACGATGAACAGGTACACCGCTACATGCTCACCACTCTGTTTTCCGAATGGGGCTGGCAGGTGAATGAAGCCGACGACGGAATCACTGCTGTCCAGGCCGTTGAAGAAGGACCCTTTGACGCCATCCTCATGGACGTGCGCATGACTACCATGGACGGCATGGAAGCGCTGCGAAAGATCCATACCGCCAATCCCGCCATTCCTGTTGTCATCATGACGGCCTACTCTTCGGTTGACTCGGCAGTTGCCGCCATCAAACAGGGCGCCCATGATTACCTGACCAAACCCCTTGACTTTGATCGCCTGCGGGAAACCCTGGAAGTTGCCATGGGCCACCGCAAGCAGACGGAGGCGCCGTCAATCTCCGGTGCTCCTTTTGGTGAAGATGACCGGATTATCGGCGCCTCCGAATCCATGCGCAACCTATGGGACATGATTCTTCATGTCGCCCCCACCGAAGCAACCGTCCTGATCACCGGGGAATCGGGAACCGGCAAGGAACTGGTTGCCTCGGCGCTGCATCATAAAAGTCAACGGTCGGCTGGTCCGTTTATCAAGGTCAACTGTGCCGCCCTGGCGGAAAATCTGCTGGAATCCGAGCTGTTCGGGCATGAAAAAGGAGCCTTTACCGGGGCAGACCAGAAACGCGAGGGCCGTTTTATCCAGGCCCAGGGCGGCACCCTCTTTCTTGATGAAATTGGAGAAACCTCCCCGGCCATGCAGGCCAAGCTTCTCCGGGTACTGCAGGAGCATGAACTGCAACGGGTGGGCGGACAGGAAACTCTGGCCGTTGATGTCCGAATCCTGGCGGCCAGCAATCGGAACCTTGAAGATGAGGTCCGGCGCGGCAACTTCAGAGAAGACCTCTTTTATCGTCTCAATGTGGTTGTCCTGGATGTACCGGCATTACGCCGGAGAAAAGGAGACATTCCATTACTCGCCGAATTTTTCCTGAAACAGTTTGCCGGAAAAAACAACCGGCAGGTAGTCGGCATTACACCGGAATGCATGGATATCCTGGGCCGCTATCCCTGGCCGGGTAACGTCCGGGAGCTGGAAAACGCCATCGAACGCGGGGTCATCCTGATGCGGGGCGAGTACCTGGACACCAGTGGTCTGCCGTTGACCATCCAGCGATGGGCGGACAATCACGTACCCGAGGAATCAGGGGAACCGGCCACCTTAAAAGAGGCCGAAAAGGCATTAATTTTAAAAACCCTTGAGGAAACAGGGGGAAACCGCAGTGAGGCGGCCCGACGGTTGCAGATTACCCGTAAGACCCTGCTCAACAAACTGAAATCCTACGAGAAGAATAAAATGTCGTAAAATTTACATGTTGGAACAAAAAGCCTTTACACGTGCAATATGCAGTATGTGCTGGAGCTAAGCGCATGCCCCGGTAAAAGAATTACCCTGACTGTTGACATTATTCATCATGCAGACAACCACTTCCCTCTCCGACGATTCCCTGCTCACCGCCTCCCTGGCCATTCACCGGCTACTGCTGCGGGAACAGGATTTACCGACCCTGCTCCAGGGTATTTGCGATCTGCTGATTGAAAAGACAGCCAATCATGCTGCCATGATCGTCTTGTTCGACAATGAGGCGGGAAGCGTTATCACGGCTGAAGCAGGACTCGGCAGCCGCTTCGACCGGATAATGGAACAGTTGCGGGACTCAAAATTGCCCGCATGCGGCAGGGAATGTCTGGAACGGGAAGACAACGCGGCAATTATTTGTGAAGATTGCACCTGCGGTGTATGCAAGGGAGAACCACAGGGAAAGAACAGGGCCGTTGCCACGGCCATTCGCTGCCTGCCCGGTCTGGCTGGTTTTCTTGTTGTTGAGCTTTTACCCTCATCAGGGACGGATGCGGCAATGCTTACCGCATACACGGAACTGGCCGAATCCATCAGCCGGGCACTGGCCAGGCTGTTCACTGCCGAAGAGGCGCGGCAGAGAGAACTTGAACTCAAACGGGTGGAAGAACGATTTGAACTCGCTCTCTACGCTTCCAGGGCAGGACTGTGGGACTGGAATATCAAGACCGGAGAGATGTATACCAGCCCGGACAGAAAAAAACTTCTCCACTATCAGGACCATGACGACGAGCCGGGGGTCTCACCCCTGCAGGGACTTATCCATCCCGATGACCAGGAAAAGGTCATGCAGGTGCTCAATGATCACTTAGCCGGCAAAACCGATGAATACCGGATCGAATACCGGATCAAGGACCGACAGGGTAACTGGAAATGGTTTCTTGATCGCGGCCGGGTGGTGGAACGGGACGAAAAAAACATGCCGGTTCGTATGACCGGCACCCATCAGGACATTACCCGGCAGAAAAAGCAGGAGGAAACCCTGAATGCCGTTGAAAAACAGTTAAATGAAGCAATAAACCACGAACGAAATTTTCTGCAGACGGTGATTGACGGGGCGGCGGATCCGGTCATGGCCATTGACGCCGACTACAACATTCTGCTGATGAACAAAATCGCTGCCGCCATGCTGCATGTAGACCCGGAAATTATTTCCCTCTCCGGTGAAAAATGTTACCAGTTCTTTTTCGGCCATGACAAGCCTTGTACCAGCAGCGATTTTCCCTGCCCCGTGCGTGAGGTATTGAAACAAAAAAACTCCGTTACCCTGATTCATACCTCCTATCACGGCAATAACATCAACAACACCTATGAAATTGAGGCATCGCCGCTGCGTGATCAGAGCGGTCATATCTATGGTGCCATAGAAGTGGCAAGAAATATCACCGACCGGCTGAGAATTGAGCAAGAGCTGCGGGAAAGCAAATCCAAGCTGTATCGTCTGGCCCACCACGATCCGCTGACTGGTCTGCCCAACAGGCTGCTCTTTGAAGACCGCCTGGACCAGGCCATCCTGAAGGCAAAACGTAACAAAAGCAGACTTGGTATCCTTTTTCTGGATCTTGATCGTTTTAAAACCATTAACGATACCCTGGGCCATGATGTCGGCGACGAACTGCTGATTGCGATAGCCAAACGCTTGCAAAAGCAATGCCGCCAGTCGGATACCGTTGCCAGAATCGGCGGCGATGAATTTGTCTTTATCCTCGATGACCTGCGCGGACGAGAAGGAGCGGAAGTGGTGGCAAATAAAATATTGTCCTCCCTTGAAAAACCGGTGCGGGCAGGCAGGCATAATCTGGAAATTTCAACCAGCATAGGCATTGCTCTTTATCCTGATGATTCAACGGATATCGACGGTGTCATCAAGCGGGCCGACACAGCCCTGTATCAGGCCAAGGAATCCGGCCGCAATCAATACCGTCTCTACAGGCCGGACATGGGTGTGAACCCGGAAAATACCAAGGGCGGCCCGACGACCAACCTGCAAAACAAGGGCAGTTGACGATGACGGGTTCCTGTGGTATGAGGCATACTTTTACCGGCCCGGACCCTGAAGATAACCCGAACCTAAATTGAGCGATTTTAATTTCGACCATTGATACGGACACAGCATCAGGTACCGACAGACAGATCGGGAAGCAATGAGACACAGAAAAGGTAAGCGGAGAATATTATTATGCGAACGGATATCCTGCATATAGGTGCAGGTGAGCTGACCTATGAAATACGTAATATAGTCAATGTCGGCACCAAACTGCAGGATCTTGGTGTAAGGGTAAACTGGGAGAACATCGGCGATCCGATAGCCAAGGGTGAGGAGATTCCCGGCTGGATGAAAGATATAGTTTCCCAGGCCGTCCGGGAAAATGCTACCTACGGCTACAGCCCGACAAAAGGTATCCTGAAAACCCGTGAATATCTGGCAAAAGAAACCAATTCCATGGGTGGCGCTCAGATTGACGCCGAGGATATCATCTTTTTCAATGGCCTTGGCGATGCCATCTCCAAGGTGTTTGGTTTTCTTAAACGCACGGCCAGAGTTATTGTGCCGACCCCGAGCTATACCACCCATTCTTCAGCGGAAGCGGCCCATGCCGGTGACCAGCCGATAACCTATATCTTAAATCCCAACAATCTCTGGTATCCGGACCTGGAGGATATTGAAAACCACATCAAGTTTAATCCTGCAGTTGCCGGTATCCTGGTGATCAATCCCGACAATCCCACCGGGGCCGTATATCCGGCTGAAGTCATCCGGGCAATTGTTGAAATCTGTGAAAAAAACGATCTGTTTATCATCTGTGACGAAGTGTATCAAAACATCACCTATAACGGCACATCCGCCGCACCGCTATGCACGGTTATCGGCGACAAAGTGCCCGCCCTCTGCATGCGGGGGACCTCCAAGGAAATGCCCTGGCCCGGCGGACGCTGCGGCTGGATAGAGGTCTATAACGGGCATCGCGATCCGATGTTTGAGACCTATGTCAACTCCATTCTCAACGCCAAAATGCTGGAGGTCTGCTCCACCACCCTGCCGCAGGTAGTGCTGCCGCGCATTAAGAGTCATCCCCAATATCAGATATACCTGGACGAACGTATCCGGCGTTATGAACGTTATTCAAATATTGCCTATGATATTCTTAAAGACACCAAAGGGATCCTTGTTAATCGCACCAACGGCGCCTTTTATATGAGCGCCGCCTTTACCGATGGATTGCTCACCCGTAAGCAATCCCTACCCATAGAAAACGACGAGGTGAAAAAAACCATTGAGCAGCTGGTTTCCGGGCCGGATGTATCTCTGGATAAACGCTTTGTCTATTACCTGCTTGCCTCCACCGGCGTCTGCGTTGTGCCGTTGTCTTCATTTGCAACGGATCTGCAAGGGTTTCGCATTACTCTTCTTGAGCGGGACGAGCAGGAATTCATCAAAATCTTCACCACAATCTCCAGGGCCATCAGCAACTATATAGCCTCCTGAGCCTGCCGGTCGTTCCTTGTCCCACATCCGCACCGGTAATGTTCCGATGCGGATAACTTCCCCTGTTTTCTCATACCGTTTACCGTCCGTTCTCCCCTTGACACGGGTTTTACCCATACTTATTGTTCCGAGCAGATTTATCCGGCCCGGACAAAGGAATCAAACTCATTAAAAAACAGCTAAACATAAATAGCCGACAGGAGTAATCAGGTGGGAGATAAAAGAAGGGAAGAAAATATAAACAACACCAATGAGGAGATGGAAGTTCCCGAACATCTGGGAGCTGTTGAAGAAATCGGCAACCAGGACGACGAACAGGTTCAAGATGAAATTTCTCCGGAGGAAGAGATTGAACAGCTCAAAGAAAAAATGCTCCGTATAGCCGCCGATGCCGATAATTACAAAAAACGTATGGAGCGGGAAAAAGAAAAAATGATCAAGTACGCAGGCGAAAATATCCTGCGTGAACTGCTGCCGACGGTGGATAATCTTGAACGCGCTCTTGAACAGGCAAAGGCTGAAAGTAATGACGCTGACAGCAAACTTGCAGCCATGATCGAGGGCATTGAACTGACCTACAAGGGTCTTTTATCCGTGCTGGAAAAATTTGACGTCAAGCCCATTAAATCCGTCGGCAGAGAATTCAATCCCGACGAAATGGACGCCCTGACCATGGAAGCAAGCGACGAGGTGCCGGCAAACCATGTGCTTCAGGAATTTGCCAGGGGCTACCGCTTCAAGGACCGGGTCCTGCGCCATGCGCAGGTCGTTGTTTCCAGCGGCAAAGATTCATAAAGATACGCCCTTGACAAAGCAGTAATCATGCGCATTGTAATGGTGCGGAAAGAAACGCTCCTGCGTTAAGGAAAAACGTCAGAGAAGATGCTCGAAAGAAGTTTTTTTGCCTAAATTTAGATATTTAGGTTTTATACAGAATTTAATTATTAATTATTTATTATACAACCGGCTTGAAAGCCGATGACAGATACCAAAAGGAGACAGGAGATA
>JALSNT010000155.1 GCA_026986885.1 Desulfobulbaceae bacterium | reverse complement strand
GCGCGGACATCCTTGACGGCGGCGCGGGCCGGGACAGGGCCGATTACCGGTATTCGAGTGCATCGGTAGCTGTTAACCTGGCCACAGGGGTAGCCGTAGGCGGTGATGCCGAAGGGGACACCTTCACTGCCGTTGAAAACATTGGCGGATCAGCCTTCGACGATACCCTCACCGGCAATGACGAGAACAACTCGCTCTACGGCAACGGCGGTGACGACCTGCTTTCCGGCGGCTTGGGCAACGATTACCTGAAAGGCGGGGCGGGCAGCGACACCTTTGTCTTTGACAGCGCTCTTGATGCATCGGCCAATCGGGATACCATAGCCGATTTCACTGCCGCTCAGGACAGGATAGAACTCGACAACTCCATCTTCACTGCTCTTGTCAACGAGGGCGTGCTGGCAGAGGCCAACTTTCATGCCGATGCCACGGGCGTGGCCGCCGACGACAACGACTATATCCTTTACAACACCACAACCGGTGTTCTTTCCTATGATGCCGACGGCAGCGGAACCGGCGTGGCCGTCGAGTTTGCCCGTCTCACCTCCAAACCGGACATCAGCGCCGACGATTTCATGATCGCCGCCGGATGATAGACGGATACCAACGATATGCTGCTGAAGAGGTTTTCCCGGATCGGGGAAAACCTCTCCCGGTGTATGCATGAAACCAGGCATGAAACCCATCCGGAACAAAAATAATCTGTCTTCCCGGTCTTCCGCCCTGCTCGCCTGCTGCCGATACCTGGCGGACCGGGCCGGATGGGAGATGACTACATCAAGGCCCTGGCCGAGGGTAGCATATATTTCTATAAAATGACCGGAAACCCTTGGGAGGCAACGGTTTCCAAGCATTGGTAAAAGTACGGATTATCGAGATGTTACATGTTGCCTGTCTGCGACATTTTTGGTAATATCACTTGCTGAAATCAACCTTGGAGCCAATAAACCCCATGATCCATTTTCTCTGGTCCATCTTTTTCCTCCTGCTCACCATGGCGCTGGTGCTGGCGTATGTGGTTGCGGGGATAGTGTTCTCCTGGTTATTCTTGAGTTTTGCTTACCTTATTTGGCGCATATTTTTCTTTCTTTTCATGCGCATTATGGTGATGGAGACTGTTTCTCTAAACCTTGACCGTCCTCTTCGCTGGTTGAAAAATTTTAGTACAAAAAAAAGGTTCATCAAGCGGTCTGCTATTTTTCTGCTTGTAACCATTTTTGTCACCAATTTAGGACTATATATCAATCAGCGGCAACAATGGATGGGACCGGACAACAGTAATTTTGCCGCCAAACAATATTTTGTTGTCGGGCAGGTTGTTGACTTTCATCGAAAATTCATCAGTTTATTACTCCATCATCCTGATAATTTTTCCATATTGGTTCCATTAAATACTTTACAAAAAATTATCTACAGGATCGGTGTCCGGCAGTTGCCGGAAGATGACGCGGAAAAAGCAGTCTGGGCTGACCTGTGGTTTGTCTATATTTATTCAAAAAATAACAGGTTGCCTTATGCTATTTTTGACGATCGTACACTTGATTATGATGAATTCCGTGGAACCGACGGCCGGATTGTGACAATGGACGAGGCGCTTCTTGGTAAAACCCTTTTGATGCACAAAAAAAATAAATTCATGGATCTGGTCTGGTTTTGCCTCAAGACCATGGCGACCCAAAGTTTTGCAGACAAGGAGATGGAAGAATTCCATTATTTGCGCAATTTTGCAGGAGAAGCCCAATACTATGCCTATAATGCGCCCGGAGGCTACACAAAATTGTACCGGAATTCCGGTCATTTTTACGACATGATGCCATCCATGACCGCCAGAAACGAAAAACTTGTCAACTGGCTTCGTATCCTGCCCGCTAAATGGAAAAAATCTGACAGGGTCGCAGACTTTATTCAGAAGCATCCCAAGGTTGATGCCATGCGACAGACGGGGTTGATCATGACCCTTGTCGAAATTTTCCAGGCCCGCATCTGGGCCGGCCAGTTTTCCTGCGACGATCCATACCTGCAATATCTCCGTGAAGTAAGGCAGGAATTTGCGCATGGTGTTGACGGGAAGCCTCCGTCCTGGAAACGGATGCCTGATAAACGAACGGCAAAAATATTTTATGAGATAGCCGTTAATTCATATATTGCCAGATTCACCAACTTTGTCACAGAGTACAAATGCGGCGAGCCGCTGCCGGGAAAGGAAGATATGCGAGAATTTCAGGGGGAATCAATTTCTCCCGAGGATTCGCGAAAAGAAGGAATACGTAATTTATTCCCTCATGAGCTGCAACTGTTAGGTATGACCGATGTCCTGACGGAAAAATACTGGACCAGGACAGTGCACGGTTACGAATATCGTTAATGAAAATAACACCCTTTTGAAATTCATCTTTTACAGAGGAGTGCCGATTATGGAGCAGCAGAACAGTAATGACCTTTGGCAGGATAAAATCAGGCCCGGAATAGAGCAGGAGCTTATTGACAGGGGTGTTGACGAGACGACCAGGCAGGTGGCCCTTGGCCTGCTGCCAACAGATACGCCCGACTGGGTTGTAGATTTCAGCGGCTGGTTCAACGGTATTATCCTTGGGGCCGCCGGGAGCACCCCGGTTATCGGTGTTGCTGTCAATATCGGCACCAGGGTCCTCGCCTCTGTTGGTCTTGATCTGGCATCTTACGAAGAAGGAGCACCCAGGGATAATGTTCTTGAAACCATCCTTGCTGAAACTACAGGCGGTGCAGTGAGTTTTTTAACAACGCTGGTAATTGATGCCGCCGCTGCAGGCACAGCGCTTGCCTTTCCTGAATTCAGCCTGGAATCAGTCGCCCTTGCAGCCGAGGGCGCCACGCTTGGTTTTTTCCTTAGCAACGGAGCAGTGGCCCTTTTTCACGAAGGCTGGGATCATGTTTTCGGGACCGAATATACAGCGGCATATGATTCCATCCGTGATCATCTCGAGATTAATGTCAATGACCTTGATCTTGCCATTCGTCAATACTGGCAGGATGAATTCATTACTGTTACCCACAGGGACGGCAATGGTGTTGAAACCAGAAGTGAACATACGTTAGGCGGTTCAGCGGGATGGACCGTGCGTTTGTGGAATGATCAGGTTGGTGGGGATGTCGGTAACATGCTGAGTGTTGAATATTTAACTTCTGACAGCACGTTAACTATAGCAAACGCAGCCGCCACAGGCAACGGCACGGATTTCAGATCGTTTTATGAGCAACACCAGAACGCAACCTTGTTGTTGCTTTCCAATTTTGCTCCAACCTTTACAGCAGAAATTGATGGTGATTCTCGTACGATCCACAACTACGCTGCCCGTGACCGGCAGACAATAGAAGGTGCCGTGCTTGGCGGCTCGGGCGCTGAACAGCAAAGGAGCATCCTGGCCCTTGATTATCTCCTGTCATTTGTCGAGGAGGGAGTGGATGATTATGCCGGTATCAATGGTACGGAATACCTGAATGAGCATTCCGATCAGTTCGTCGCCGACCGGGCCGCGTTTCTCTATTACCTGAACCACGATGACGAGCCTTCTCACACCGGTACCAACATCTTCTTCAACGACGCCAACCTGCACATAACAGCACGGGCCGGTGGGCAGACCAATGCCGATTTATACCTATGGGGCCATGGCGCCGGACCCGGCGGCGCAGGAAATGACCATATTTACGGCGGTTCAGGCAACGATACCCTTCTTGGCGGTGGCGGGGACGACCGTATAGAGGGAGGAAGGGGTCAGGATATATTATGGGGCCAGGATGGCAATGACATTTTTTATATTCAAGGCGAAGACGAGGCCTTCGACACCTTCAACGGCGGCACAGGTACCGATACCATCCGGGGCGGTGACCTTGACGACACCATCCGGGTGGACTCGCTTTCCCTGGCCGCCAACTCCATAGAG
>JALSNT010000154.1 GCA_026986885.1 Desulfobulbaceae bacterium | reverse complement strand
CCCCGGGAATCGCAGGCATAGACCCGAACCTGATAGACCAGGCGGGTACGCAGTTCCGGGGATTCCACATTTTTGGGTGTAAATTCGGCCGTGGGCGAGATATAGCCCACCCAGCCCCTGTATTTCCTGCCGGGAAAGGAGTCGGTGCTGATTGTGGCCGTCATCCCCTGCCATATCCTGCCGAGGTCGGGTTCGGGCACATAGGCGCGGACCCAGACCGGGTTGGTGCGGGCCAGGGTCAATACCGGTGCGTTGGGAAAGGTCATGTCGCCCGGTTCCATGATTCGGTCCTGGATTACGCCATCGGTTGCGGCGTAAACCTTACTGTCTTCAAGTTTTTTCCGGGCCAGGGCAACGGCCGCCTCTTTGGCATGGAGCTTTGCCTTGGCAGCGGCTATGTCTTCGATCCGCGGGCCTTTAACGGCCAGGGCAAGTACCTGTTGTGCCGCCTGCAACTGGTGCTTGAGGGCAAGATATCGCGCCTGGGCGTCGTCCACCTGCTGACGGGCGACACTTTTTTTGGCGTACATCCGCTGCAGCCGTTCATAGGTGATGCGGGCATCGTCGACCTGGGCCTGCAACGATTTGACCTTGTCCCGTGCCTCTTGAATTTCTTCCGGCCGGGAGCCTCGTTTCAGTTTGGCCACGATCTGTTGCTGCAGGGCAAGCTCGGCTTCTTTTTGTTTCAGATCGGCCTGCAGCCGGACCGGGTCAAGCTCGGCCAGCAGTTGACCCGCCTTGACTCTGTCCCCTTCGTGTACCAATATATCCTTAATGCGGCCGGTATCATAAAAGGAGACCGCCACCTGCCGAATATCCACATTGCCATATAACTGCAACTGCCCTTCCGGTTGTCGGTGGCGAACCATCTTCCGGTAATACAGTCCTCCGGCACCAAGGAGAACCAACAGCACGATCAGGATGATTTTTCGTTTTTGCTTCACGATCTGAACCTCTTATTGTTTAATATTCATTAATAATCTGTTGTTCTCATATTACCATATGACTATATTTATAATTATTTTATTCCTCTTTGCAAGCTGATAACATGCAGTTTTTCTTACAGTGCCGGCCGCTTCTCCGGTAGTTATCCGTACCCGGAGGACAGACGTCGGATGACGAAATAGTTTCCGCCTGTCGAGGGCACAGGTTTGCGGGTTGCGGAAAAAGGTTCATATTGTGAGAATATGCACCCCTTGCCGCGTCTTGAATTCAACACAACATCCAAGCACATTATCCGGATATTTTTTTACCGGGCCCCCTTGTACCCGTTCCATGTTCATACAGATTTACAATTGTCGCGGTGATGAGCGGGCGAAGCCAGGGCAGGGAAATGGTGGTTGCAGCCTCGACGGCAAGATCGACAGCGGCCCCTTTGATATTGCGCTGGTTGAGTTGTTTGAGCGGGTGGCTGATGTCAATGCCGGGGTCGGCCGCCCGCAGTCTTTCCTTGGCCTGGGCAAGGGTCGGCGCCCGCTTGACCGGCTTTCCCCGGAGAATACTTTTTACATTGGCACGGGCCTGTTCAATGTCCATTTTTTCTCCTCCACGCTGCCGCCGCCATAAAGACCAGGCTGAGCAGCAGCCAGAGAACGCCGGTAATAAAGGGCGCCGCCTGTGGGGAAATATAGATGACGCAGAGTCCGTAAATACCCCAACTCAGAAAACCAAGAGCTACCAGCAGGCTGATTATCGCCGCCCCGATCAGCGCGATGCTCAAGCCGCTGCTGAAGGCGGTTTTTTCAAGGGCCAGCCGTTCCTCGGTCAGAAAAATCCGGATGGATTGCCGCAGGGCCTTGCCCTCCGCCTCCACCAGCTCAAACAGGGCAATGGTAAAGTCGGAGATGGTGACCTTGCTCATCGTCTGTTGCCGAGCAGTATGCCGATCAGGACACCGACGCCGACGGATGCCAACAGGGTGCCCGCTGGATATTTTTCTACCTGCTCGCGAACAACATCCAGGGCATCATCACCCTCCCTGGTTAACTCGGCCAGCCGTTTTTTGATTTCGGCAAGTGACAGGGTATCAAGCAGAACTTCTTTCTTTTTGCCGATGGTTTCAGCGGCTTCCTCTACCTGTTCTTTACCGATATCAGTCAGGGCGCTGGTCAGGCCCCTGATATCTTTTTTCAGCTCGGCAAGATCTTTTTTGATGTTTTCCAGTTCCTTGTTTGCCTCAGTCGTCATGGTGGACCTCCTTGGTAGATGGTGTTGTTTTGCTGGGCAACTTAATTGCATTTACAGGTAAATCGAGCATTAGCCTAATACCTGATTCTACTTCGTCACATTTCTTTTTTTCCGTCATTCCCGCAGTCTTTTAGTCGGGAATTCAAGACACGCCGATCTTTCATTCGTAGAACTAATATTTGAACCTGATACGCATTCCCTGGTGTATTGTTTTCAGTTATCTATTCATCGCCTTGCGTCTGCTGAAACGTTTGGGAGAAAGAGATCGACCGAGTTTGTTTACAAAGCGGCGATGATGTGGCGCTTTATATTGCAGATGACGATAGACCATTACCTTGACCAGGTCGGTGACAATGGCCGATAGAATTGAATACGTCCATATCAGGGCGATTTCCGGCCAGGTTATCGGGGTGATAAAGCCAAAACCGTAGGCAGCCAGCAGGGTGGCGGCGAGTTTTGTGATAACCGCCGACCAGACCATAATCGGTGCCGGCCAGGGGCGTTTCCAGAAATGATCTTTTGTGCGTGCCACAAAGAGCACCAGGTGACCGGCCACCGCCATTTTGAGAAATACATAGGTCTGGACCTGGGTTACATCAAGGTGCAGCCAGTCAATGGCAATAAGCAGCATGCCGAAACTGCCTAATACGCCGACGACACCCATGGCGGTCGCCACCGAGATCACCTGGTGCATGTCCCAACGTACCGGTTTCTGTTCCAGTCCGGTATGGTCATAGGCGATGGTCATGATCGGGATATCATTGAAGAAGGCAAGGAGAATGATCATGACGGCGGTGATTGGATAAAAGTTGAAAAAGATCATGGCCAGTACAACGAAAAACATGATGCGAATGGTTTCGCTGATTCGGTAGATGGCGTAACTGTTCATTCGCTCAAAGATACGCCGGGCCTCTTCAATGGCAGTGATAATTACCGACAGTCCGGGTGAGGTGAGTACCAGGTCGGCGGCTGCCCGGGCGGCATCGGTGGCACCGCTGACGGCAATACCCACATCGGCCTGTTTCAGGGCGGGTGCGTCGTTGACGCCGTCCCCGGTCATGCCGGTGATGTGGCCGCGTTTTTGTAATATTTTAACAATGGAAAATTTATGTTCCGGAAAGACCTCGGCAAATCCCTCGGCCTGTTCAACTTTTTCCCCTAAATCTCTATCCAGGGTTTCACTTTCTCCTCGCACAGGCAGGATATCGGATTTGAGAATATTTGTTCCCAGGTTCAGTTTTCCGGCAATCTGTTTGGCAATGGCCAGATTATCACCGGTGACCATTTTAATGTTTACGCCATATTGTTTTGCCCGGGCGATTGTCTTGGCCGAATCTTCACGGGGCGGATCAAACAGGGAAAGAATACCAAGGAAAGACCAGTCATTCTGCCCCTGCTTCTTTATTCCGACGCCAAGGGCGCGGTATCCTTCGGCGGCAAAATCATCAACCACCTGAACTGCCCGTTTTTGATCGTCTTTATTGAGATTTGCCAGCTCCATGATGACCTGAGGGGCGCCTTTGGTTACCAGGAAAGTAGTGCCGTCACTGCCGCGCACGGTTGCCTCGGTACGCTTATGGACCGGATCAAAGGGGACAAATTTAACCTGTTGAAATGATTGCAGTCTCTTCTTGTCCTTCAGCCCCTGGAGAACGGCCTCGTCAATGGCGTCTTTGTCCTCTTCCCGCGAAGCAAGGCTTGCCATCAGCAGGACCTCCTGGGGATCAGAAGCCGCAAACGTTTCGATATCACCGAGGGTGAGTTTATTTTGGGTCAGGGTACCGGTTTTGTCCGAGCAGAGGATATCCATGGAGGCCATTTCCTCAATGGATTCCAGCCGGGTGACTATCGCCTTTTCCCTGGATAACAGCATGGCGCCCACGGCCATGGTCATGGACAGAACCGCCGGCATCGCCACCGGAATGGAGGCCACGGTCAGGATAAGGGCAAACTGGATCAGATCAATCCATGATTGATGCCGGTGCAGTTGTACCAGAACAAGGATGGCGACCAGGATAAGGCTGACGTAGATGAGGTAGTCGCCAATGGTCAGCACCGCCTTCTGGAAATGGGAGACTGTTATGGCCTGTTCAACCAGGCCTGCGGTCTTGCCGAAGCGGGTATTTTGTCCCGTGGCCGTCACCTCCGCCACCACTTCTCCCTGTTTGACAACGGTTCCGGAAAAGACCTCTTCTCCCGGTTTCTTGGAAACAGGCAACGATTCGCCGGTCAGGGCCGACTGGTCCACACTGAGGTAGTCACCACCGACAATCATGGCATCCGCCGGGACCACGTCACCCAGGCGAATTCGGATGATGTCGCCGGGCACAAGTCCTGCCGAATTGATGACCTTCCAGGCGCCGTCCCGCAGGACTCTGGCCTTCTGGGCAAGTTCTTTCTTTAAAGCATCAACGGCGTTGCCGGCGGTATATTCCTGCCAGAATCCCACTCCGGCGTTGAAGATCAACAGGGCGACGATGATGAAGAAGTCGGGCCAGTGCCGAACGGTCGCCGAAAGAACGGCGGCCACTTCAATCATCCAGGGGATAGGCCCCCAGAAATATCCCAGCAGTTTCCTGATGGGAGAGACCTTTTTTTCTTCCAGGGCATTGGGACCGTACTGCTGGAGAAGGCGGGCGGCCTCATTTGAACTGAGCCCTTTATCCAGTGGTGTCTTTGCCGTCGTGGTGGTTCCTGAATTCGTCATAATAGCACCTCAATTTAAGTAGCATTCTCCCGCTGCATATTTGTGGTTCATCAACGCATTGTAATGGAATCTGCTAAGGAACAGAAATTAAATAACCTGAACATCTCGCATCTCATCTTCAGGCCATCTTTGACCGCTCTTCAATCACGAAATCCTCATCGTAGCCCAGCTACGTCTGCGGTTTCGTTCAATCAGATCGATCAAACCTGACCTAAAGCTGAGCACGATATTGTCCACGTTATTTAATTTCTGTTCCTAATGTTCCCACAGGATCTGGTTGGCCTCAAGCGGTATTACTGCTTCCGGATGAAAGGGAACGATTCGGACCGTATAATCGTCGACAGGCCGCTTCGTTGGCACCTTGCAGGTATACAGATAGCCATGGATGGCGCCGACCAGGGGTTCGCTGCGCTCCATACGATGCAGCTCCGGTGGGTTGTCGCCGCTGCCGTCGGCATAGAGCTCCACCTGGACGAAATCCGGATCAAGATCATCGAGATAGACCTGAACTTCAAACATGATGCCGGCATCATGTTTTTCCGTTTCCAGACGGCCGAAACGAATGGCCGGCCAATGGCGTTCAATGGTCTGCCGCCAGAGGACGATATTCCGGGTGCATGCTTGATCGTTTGTCCTTTTCGTCACGGTTTTGAGCATGTTCAGGTAATAGCTTTCCATGTATTCCCGTACCATTCTGTTGGCGGAAAACCGCGGGGTAAGTTTTGCCATACTGTTGCGCAGCCGCTGTACCCACTGTTGGGGGATTCCGTTGACATTACGCCGATAAAATTCCGGGATAATGTCCTGTTCCAGAAGCGTATATAACTCACCTGCCTCACGGTTGTCCCAGGCGGCAATATCATCATGGAGTTCGCCGTCGCCAAGGGACCAGCCGACCTCCGGATTCCACGCCTCGGCCCACCAGCCATCCAGTTCCGAAACATTGAGGCCGCCGTTGACCAGCACCTTCATACCGCTGGTACCGCAGGCCTCCCAGGGACGGCGCGGGGTATTGATCCAGAGGTCAACGCCCTGGACCAGGTGCTCGGCAACGAGCAGGTCATAGTCAATCAGGAAAATGACCTTATGCCCCAGCTGATAGTTATGGATAAAGTTGATCCAGGCCTGGATCATGGCCTGGCCCTGCCGGTCCTGTGGGTGCGCTTTCCCGGCCAGGATGAGCTGTATCGGCTGATCATTGTCAGTGAGCAGCCGGGCAAGCCGGTCAGGATCATAGAGCAGCAGGTCGGTTCGCTTATAGGAGGTGAACCGGCGGGCAAAGCCAAGGGTCAGGACATTGGGGTCAAAGATGGATTCCGCGTCAACGGGATGGTGAAGCATCGGTCCCTGCAGGGCCTGTTGCCGGAGCAGTCGTCCGCGCAGCCAGTTGATCAGTCGCTGCCGGTTGCGGGTACGCATGGCCCACAGCTGTTCATCGTTTATTTTCATGATGGCCGCTTCCAGGTCCTCCAGCTCTTCGCGCCAGCGTTCCTTGCCGCAGGCCTCGGTCCATAACCGGTCGGATTCCGGCGAGTCCCAGCTCGGCACATGCACGCCATTGGTGACATGACCCACCGGCACCTCGTGGACCGGCCAACGGGGGAAAAGCGGTTGAAAGATACGGCGACTGACCTCACCGTGCAGGCGGCTGACCCCGTTGACGGCGCCACAGCCGTGCATGGCCAGCCAGGCCATGTGGAAGGGTTCCGTGCCGTCGGTTGCCCGAAGGTCGGTACGGCCAAGGGCCAGCAGCTCGTGAAAGGAAATATCAAGCCGGGCCACATAGTCCCGCATGTACTGCTCAAAGAGCCGGGGCGTGAACCGGTCAAAACCTGCCTCCACCGGCGTATGGGTGGTAAAGAGATTGCCTGCCCGGGTGGCGGTGAGCGCCTCCTGGAAACCGACCGCATGTTCCTGCATGAAGAAACGGGCCCGTTCAAGCACGACAAAGGCGGCATGGCCTTCATTGAGATGGCAGATCTGGGGAGTGATTTCCAGGGCACGGAGGAGACGGCAGCCGCCGATCCCCATGACAATCTCCTGTTGCAGCCGCATCTCCGACCCGCCGCCGTACAGCTCGCTGGTGATACCCCGGTCGGCCGGACTGTTGAGGGGATCATTAGAATCCAGCAGGTACAGGGGAACACGGCCGACAATGGCCTGCCAGGTGCGCAAGCGCAGGGTGCGGCCGGGCAGTTCCACCTTGATGATCAGCCATTCACCCTCGTCGTCACGCACCGGTACCACAGGCAGCTGGGTGGGATCGTTATAGGGGAAAAAGACAAGCTGCTTTCCCTCGGCATCCAGGCCCTGGCGAAAATAGCCCTGCTGATACAGGAGACCGATGCCGACCACCGGCAGGCCGAGTTCACTGCCGGCCTTGAGATAGTCGGCGGCCAGCACGCCAAGTCCGCCGGAATAGATGGGCAGGGATTCATCCAGGCCGAATTCCATGCTGAAATAGGCGATGACGGCAAGTTCCGACTGCGGCCAGGCCCGTTGAAACCATGCCTGTCGTTCATGGGAGGTACGCTGTGCCTGGCGCAATTTGGCCAGCAGGGCCACAAACTCCGCATCACCGGCAAGCTCGGCCAGGTATTTTCTACTGACCATCTGCAGGATAAGCCACGGGTTGTGGGTACGTTGCCAGAGTTCTGCATCAATTCGTTGCCAGAGCTTATCAGCGGTATGACACCAGGACCAGCGCAGGTCAAGGGCCAGTTCCCGCAGATCGGCAAGTTCTTTGGGAAGATCGGCAAGTGCTATGTCGTAAGATACTGTCATAACAAACTCCTCGTTTTATATCCGGATCAGGATGCGGGACAATCCCGGCACGGGGGCCATGGTTCTCAGCCCTGCATTATGGCCTCGCCGGTCAGTTGCATTTGTTCATTAAAATCAAAAAGATGAGGTGTGCCGGTGGCAATTTCATATCCAGGAATCTGTTGCGGCGACATTTGCTTGATGTGCATAATGATAGAACGAAGTGAATTTCCGTGTGCCGACACCAGAATATGTTTATTATTACGTAGATATTGGAGGATATGGCTGTTGAAATAAGGAAGGGTCCGGGCAGCCGTCATTGCCAGGCTCTCACCTCCCGGCGGCGGAACATCATAGCTGCGTCGCCACAAATGGACCTGGTCGACACCGAATTTTTCTCTGGCCCTGTCCTTGTTCATTCCCTGCAGGTCCCCATAGTAGCGTTCGTTAAGCTGCCAGGCGATATGAATCTTTAATTGGTTGCGATCGGTTTCATCTGCGCTGTAATGCTCATACCATGGTGAATCTTTTTCGTGGACACAGAGATATTCTCCGGCGTGGCGATTGTGTTGCAGGATTTCATACAGGGTATCCTGTGCCCTGATCAATGCCGAGGTAAAGGCAACATCAAAGCATTCATCGGCTAACATTTTTCCTGCTGCCCGGGCTTCCGCAATCCCCTTGTTGGTGAGGGAGACATCCACCCAGCCGGTAAAACGGTTCTGCCTGTTCCAGATGGATTCACCGTGACGAACCAGAATTAAGCGTCCCATAGTTCAATTTCCTTTCATGGATCAGGGGTGGATTGTCGATATTTTTCGTTTTGCAAAATCAATCAACGGATGTTTGAGTCACAAGATTTAAGATTGTTCAACTTTTTTTAATTTCCATCCTATGGCGACAAGAACAAGCCCATCGAAAAACAGACTGATACCGATATAAATTCCGATCAGCCACATGGATGATATCGGCCCGCTGAATAAAAATAAAAACGCCAGAATGAGTGAAATGATGCCATTGAAGGTCATCCAGCCCCAGCCTTTTGCCGGATGGATTGCCTTGGCCAGAGAAAAACTGCCAAAGGCATCCAGCATCAGGTAAATTGCCAGCAGAAGGCTGACGGCCGCTATACCGGTTAAGGGGTAAAAGATGATTAAACAGCCAAAGAGAATCAGAAGAAAGGGTTTGAGCCAATCCAGGAAATTTTTCCTGTTGTATCGAAAGGTATGCAATGCCCATATAATTCCTGCGGTCAAGAGCAGCCAGCCAAAAAATATCGCGGTTCCAAGGGCCAGTACGGCCGGCAGAAGAATCCCGATCAGCCCGAGGATGACAAGGAGAATTCCGGTGATCAGGGTATATTTGCCAAATGATGGAATTTCCTGTTTTGTTGAAAGAATATCGGTCATTTTTTCCTCTTTTTGTTAATGAACACTCAAGTGAACGACTGGTGGCCGGTAATCCTGCACCACGGCATCAGCGGTAATATTTTCCATTGCCGGGCAAAGGATACGCAAGTCGGCTTTGTTCATCAGCCGATGATGGCGGCCACGTCCAGCAGCCGCCTGGAATAGCCGAACTCGTTATCGTACCAGACCTGAACCTTGGCCATTTTTCCCCGGACAATCCGGGTGGAGAGGCCATGAACGATGCCGGAGCGTGGATCATCAATAATATCGGCAGACACCAGTTCCTCATCACTGTAGCCAAGGATGCCCTGCAGCGGGCCTTCTGCAGCGGCTCGCTTGAAGACATTATTCACCTCTTCCACCGTCACCTCTTTTTGCAGGACTGCATTGATATCGGTTAAGGCCCCGTCGGCAACCGGAGCGCGGACGGCAATGGCCCGCAGGCGACCATCAAGCTCAGGCAGAACCCTTGCGGTAGCGATATCGGAACCGGTGGAGGTGGGAATAAGGCTGACGGCGGCGGCCCTGCCCCGGATCGGTTTCTTTGCCGGTCGGTCGACCAGGCCCTGGGTCGCTGTATAGGCATGGATAGTGGTAACCAGGGCCATTTCGATCCCGAAGTTGTCAAGCAGGATCTTCATGGCCGGCACAAGTGAATTGGTGGTACAGGAGGCATTGGAGATAATTTGATGTTTCCCTGCATCATAACCTCCCTCGTTAACACCCAGGACCATGGTGTAGTCGGCATCCGGCGATGGAGCGCTGATAAGCACCCTGCAGGCTCCAGCGTCCAGATGCCGGGCCGCGTCCTGGCGATGGGTGAAACGGCCGGTGCATTCCAGGACCACATCTATATCCATATCTTTCCAGGGTAGTTTTTCCGGTTCGGTCATAGCCGTAATTTGAATTGTCCGGTCCCCAAGTCGGAGGGTGTCGGGTGTGGCTGTAACCGGAAAAGCGGCTCTGCCGTGAACGGAATCATATTTGAGCAGGTAGGCCAGATCATCAGTGGGCACAAGATCATTGGCGGCAATGATTTCAACTCCCGCCGGTGGTGCCTCCATAAAATGGCGAAGAACCAGACGGCCGATACGGCCAAGTCCATTGATTGCTATCCGTGTCATGAAGGTTCCCTCCAAGGTATTAAGAGTTAATGTAGAGTTGTCCGGGCATGCAGATGTCTGCGTAGCATGTCATTAGCGGCTTCGGTTATGGGGTGGGACGAAGCGGTTAAACGTGGATGCATGCAGGTCTGAAAACCGACTATCTCCATAGCGGTAACACGATTTTGAATCAAAAAGCCGATTTCATTGGCCAGCTCACCGGTGGTTGGACCGCCAAGAATCTGACCCCCGAGCAGTCGCAGGGATTCCTGGGTAAAGACAAGCCTGCAGTAGACTTCATGACTGTCCGGCATGGCAGGTGGATAATGATCAAGCCCACGGGCCTCGCCGACAAGAATGGAAAATCCGGTCTGTCGTGCCCGTGTTGCCGTCATACCTGCGGCGCCGAAGGCCAGATCTCCAATCATGCCCGCATACACAGCCACGGAACCACCGTTTTGGCGCAACAACTGCAGCGAGTACATATTCATACCAGCGATTCTGCCCTCTGCCGCCGCCTGGGAGGCAAGTAATGCTCCGCCTGCACGACGGGTGAAGAAATCCTGTTTCTGGGCGCAATCACCCACGGCAAAGATATCCAGGTAATCGAGGGTCCGTTGAAATCCGTCGACAAGGACGGCTCCTCGCCTGCCAAGTTGCAGACCGGCGTCTTGTGCCAGTTCATTGCGCGGTCGTACGCCTATGGCGATGAGGACAGCATCGGCGTTGATTATTTCACCGCCCTGAAGCTGAACGCCGCCGACCTTTGTAAGATCGTCATCGGCAGGAAGAATGGTTTCCACACTGCTCCGGCAGTGTATGTGAATGTTTCTGCCGGCCAGATATTGTTCTACCGGCAGATAGATTTCTCTGTCAAAAACGGTTGCCAGCAGGTGGTTCATCTTTTCGACAATGTGGACTTCGACACCACGTTTTTCTATCTCTTCGGCAAATTCAACGCCGATGAAGCCGCCGCCGATGATTACCAGTTTTTTCATTCCCGGTATGATCTCCCGGAACAATCGATCCTGGTAACTGTAGTTTTTGTGGATGGTGAAAACGCCTTTCAGGTTTCTGCTGGGTATCGGCGGGACAAACGGTTCCGAGCCGGTACTCAGCACCAGGCGTTCATAAGAAATATGATCACCATTGTCTAAAATGGCAAGCCGGTCCTGTGGTTTTATTGCCGTGATCCAGCCGATTTTCAGTTTGATTCCCATGGCGTGTAACTGTTCGCCTCCAGGGAGCATGTCTTTTTCAAGACCACCGAGTGTTCCGAAAATATAGGGGATGCCGCAGGGAACCAGCGCGTTTTTTTCCATGCGAACCATGGTGATTTTCTTGCCCGGCCAATACTGGGCGGTGGTAATGCCGGAGAGCAGACCGCCGGGGCCGCCGCCGATAATCAGGACATCCGTTGATAGGTTTTTCATTATTTCATGCCCCCTTTGTGAAGTTGTAGTTGAAGATCAGATATTCAGTGTCCGCACTTCTATTACCGGTGCCAATGCCGTCACCGTATCGGCCATGAACAACTCCGTGCCCGGCTGCTGCACCGTGCCTGCGCCACAGGCAACCGCCAGCCGCAGGATATCCGGCAATGGTAATTTACGGACAAAACCGGTAATGAGACCGGCCACCATGGAATCACCGGCGCCGACGGTGGACTGCACCTTGATTTTTGGTGCGGTAGCATACAGGGTGTCTTCCGGCCCGGTGAGAAGAGCGCCCTCACCGCCGAGAGAAACACAGACATACTTGACACACTGGCGGGCGATGTGTCGGGCCTGCTCGGCAACCAGTTCAACAGTCGGCAGTTCATGACCGACCAGGGTTTCCAGTTCGTGACGGTTGGGTTTAATCAGAAAGGGTCCGGTTAATATGGCATGGCGAAGCGCTTTATGATGGGTATCCACTACGGCCATTCCCCCCACATCCTGTATGCGCTGAACGAGTTCGGCATAGAGTTCGATGGAGATATCGGCAGGCATGGAGCCGGTTAACACCCCGATTCCCTTCCCCGCGTGCGTAACGAATGCGTTGAGCAGGGTTGACAGTTGCGAGGGCGGAATAGATGGTCCGATACCGCTTACCTCGTATTGGATACCGGATTCCTGCTCCATGATGGTGCCGTTGATCCTGGTTTCCCCCGCAACCCGCTCATAATGGGTTGTATCAAGATGATGGACAAGCAGCCGTTCCAGCATATGGCCTGTCTCCCCGGCGGTGACGATAAAACTGTCCGCTTCTATCTCAAGACGCTGCAGACCACGTCCAACATTTATCCCGTTACCGCCGGGATCAAAACGGGTGGCCAGGGCATGGGCCTTCTGGTCGGCAATCAGGCGGGGAACGGTATAGGTAACATCCACCGCCGGATTAAGGGTGAGCAGGGCCACCTGTGTATTATGTGTTCCGCCGGAATATTGGACGGCAGTATCCTTTTCCCTGGTTGATTTTTCCTGGGGATTCATGCGCATACTCCTTGGTAGACGGCCACTTCGATTTCTTCACCCGTTGCCAGCAGGTCGGCAGCCCTTTCCACTTCCACAGATGAACCACGAACCAGGAGCAGCAGTTGGCGATGAGCAAGCGCTGATGCATAGTCATGTCGATTGGCGGCCGGTATATTCATTTCAGATAATATCAGGGAGAGAATCTCCGTTTTATTTAAGGTGCTGTCGCTGTTTTTTGTCCGGGAAACGGAAGGGACGGTGAAGCCGATGACAACCACGGATTCATTGTTTTGCAGTGTCAGGACCATGGATCGGGGGAACTCAGCGGGTTGATCCAGCTGGGAGAGATAGGACACAATCCACGGTGAAATTGTGCCGATGCCCGCGATTTTATCCCCGGAAAAACCCCTGGTTACAAGTTTTCTTAAAGCATCAAGAGCTTCCATGCAGCGACTGAAAAGCGCGACGCAACAATTTCGTTTAATTATTACTGGTACCGGCGCAGCCGAACGCAACATTCTCTGTCTCCCCTGTAGATCGTTGGTGGATTTTTGACAATCTCCAACAAAACTACCGGGTTTTTCCGACTGCTTCTGCTACCCAGGTTACAGAAGGATGTATTTTTTAATTTTTCCGGTGGAGGAAATGAAAAGAGAGAAAGATGGAAGAAAAAAGGACGATTACTATGATTTCATTGGTCTTCGCTTTGGGATATTCCGCAACGTTTTTTCGCTACCCCCAAGCATTGCAAGACGTTTACTGCTTTCACGGGCAATCAATGCTTCCAGGCCGAGCTTCACCAATGATGGTTTTTCTTTGATACCTGTTAAAAGAGAGGCTTTCTCTAACATTTGATCAGCTCTATTAAGTGTCGTTCTCATATGCATACTGATGCCTCAAGTATGCATATTTGTGATTTTTTTTGCAGGATATCCTCCGGAACTACCGAACCAGGTCTCTGTCGGTCAAAAAAAATAACGCCTTCTCCCCTGTATTGAAGTTTTGCAGGTAAGCTTCGCTGCGCGCAGACTCCGGATGAGTGAAACGCTCAACTTAGTCCTGAAATCAAGCAAAAGTAAAGATTTGAGGTAAGTGATCCGGTTTCATAAACGGAGCAATGGGGTAATAAAAAGAATTATTTTTTGTCGAGCCGTTTCCGGTGCAGAAACTGTCCGGCCTGCAGGGCGAGCCGCTCAAGGTCTCGTACCGTAAGATAGCCGCGATGAAAATCGACGATACCGTCTTTTTTCAACTGCTGCAGATGACGATTGATAACGGTGCGTACGGAACCGACCATGCAGGCAAGGGTTTCGTGGGAGAAATCATTGATCAATCGGACCGGATAATTATTGGTGGGAGATGAAATTTTTTTCAGGTCGACATGGTGGAGAATCAGCCGGGCAAGCCGGGTAATCGTATCATGGAGGGCAAGGTTGGTGGATAAATCTTCCAGGCGCCGCATTTGTTCTCCAATATAGGGGAGGAAACAGCGATTAAATTCAGGATGGGCACTTATCCATTTTCTGGCGGTATCGGTGTGGGTCGTCAGGGTCTCAACGTCATCAAGGACGACCGGCATGATGTCATGCTCCCATCCATCAAGCAGACTGATGATATCATAACCGTCCCCCGGGCCAAGCAACCAGAGTGTGATGGCGCGTCCGGTGTCCGGATGCATCCTTGTCAGCTTGAGACGGCCACGGAGAATGATATGGAAGTAATTTTTGCTTTGCTGTTCGGAAAGCCTGGTCCCTTTGCCCCAGCATCTGCGGGTAAAGAGTCGCATCATATCTTCGAGCAGTTGTCTGTTAAGTCCCCTGCAGAGAGGTGACTTTTGCAATGTCTGCAGACTGTTTTGATAAAACGGCGACTCGGGGAGCATGGGGGCCTCCTTTTGTGGTCCCAGAAAAAAGATTGAGCATGGAAATATTTCGTAAATAGCAGTCGACGAACCCTCTAAAAAGAAACCTTACCATAATTTTACTCGGGGCTCTATGGCAATAAAATAACACGTGAAAAAAGATTACTTTTACTGATTATGCGGATAAGGGCTATGATGAAACGTCTGCGGGAGAAGCGTTTTTTTATGGGATGCCGTTTCCGGTGCACTGTCATTTTTTGAAATCTATCCTGTCGTATGATCATTTCGACAGGCGGGTTCTCGGCTGGATGATGATTCGCTGTCTGTTGATTCCGCCTTGACCATGGTGCGTCTGTGTATTATCTCCTTTAAAGCATAGGCTGATTATCCGTCCTTGCGTAACGGGGCGGCACTTCCCCCGGAGATCGTATATTTCATGAATGCAATTGC
>JALSNT010000153.1 GCA_026986885.1 Desulfobulbaceae bacterium | reverse complement strand
CAAGAGCAGTGATACTGTACGATGCTACCCTTGAGGACGGGGTTGAACTTGAAGGACTCTCGCTGGTGATGAAGGGAGAAACCCTTGCCGGGCACACCAGATGGCAGGGTTCTCCGGCCCGGCGAAAAGAGTTGTCATAACATTAGGGAACCTTGAAAAATTGTATTTCGGAGTCTCGTCCCTCGCTTACCTCGCCCAACCTCCCGGAGTCTCGCAGATAAGCGGAACGAAGTGAAGACTTCGAGCTCGCTTCCCTCGTTATGCTCAAAATTTTATCCTGGGAATATCCGGCCTGTGGTAAAATTTTTCGCATGCCTCGAAGTCTACGCTTATCTGACTTTGGACGAACATCCTAATTTTTCAAGGTTCCCATTAGTAATAATGAATGAATTGTTTAGTAAACAAGAAGAATGAGGATGAGAACATGAAGTTGCAGAGAAGGATACAGAAGCAGGTAATTGTATTGGCGGCCATAACTGTCTGTGCATCGGCGACTGCTGCTTTGGGAGTTGCACAGGTTGATGAAGACAGCTTTTCCGTGGAACCGGAATTATCCATAGATTCAGGTGATTATGGTGGAGGGGACACCATCACCACTTACGCCTTTTCCATCACCGGCGAGTATGAAATAACCCCTGCCTGGACCCTGTCACTGACCATTGTTCCCTGGCTGCAACAGAATGAAACCTTTACCGATGTGGTGCTGGTCGCCGGTCGCCCCGTGCACCACTTTGATGCCAACGGCAGGAATCCACATCATGAAAACACCCATTTTGTGCATGCCAACCATGGGGATCGGCGTTATTTTCGGCCAGATTCCGTGAACGCAGGCAGCACAAGAAATCGCTTTCCGGAGGAAGAACAAAGAGTTGACGGGAATTCTGAAAAAAATGGTGAGTATTTGATAAATTCGACGCGGAGTGGAGAAGAGCTAAGTCGAGAGGCAAACACTTTTGCTGGAGGGAATAATACCGAACCTGGAGAAACGGGTACTTTTATCGAACAGGAGCTGAAGCACAGTGGCTCTGAAAGCGGGATCGGCGACACCTCCATTGACCTGTCTTATCGTCTTATGAAGGAGTGTGATGCAATTCCCGGCATATTTCTTCATGGAGGACTGAAAATTCCCACCGCCGATGAGGATAAGGGGCTTGGCACCGGTAAGGTCGATTATCTGCTGGGCGTGGATGTGAGCAGGGCGGTCGGCGGCTGGTTTCTCGAGGCCGGGGTTGCCTACAATATTCTCGGCAGACCGGAGGCGTACGAACTGGAGAACTATCTTTCCGGGTATGGGGAGATCACAACAGATGTTCTGTCGAACCTGGAAGCCGCCTTACGTCTTTATGGCGCCCAGGCTGCTTCGGCGGTAAGTGATGGCGAGCTTGCCCTTGGGTTAGAACTACGCTACCATATTGGGCATGTCGGTGCATTTTCCGCAGGGTTGCAAAAAGGTTTGGCCGACGGCAGCCCTGACTTTTCGGCGGTGTTCGGTTATTCCATATCCTTTTGACAACGCGCATTCCCATGTTTTTTTCCCTGAAAAAATGGTTTCCATTTCTTTTACTGACAGTGATTTTCTATCATTGTGATTTTTCTTTTTACTCTCCGGCCGCATGCCCTTCGTTGCAGGGCACAGCCTTTGCCGATGGAGGCGGAGGTGGAGGCGGTGGTGGGGGTGGAGGCGGTGGTGATGATGGAGGTGAGGGTCATGGTACCAGCGGCGGTGATGGACATGGCGATGGCAGCAGTGGGTCCGGTGCTGGAGGGAGCGATTCCGGTGGTACGGGCTCTGCAGGTGGAGATGGCGGTGGTAGCGGCCATAGCGGGTCTGGTGGTACGGGTGACGGAAGTGGACATGGCAGTGATGGCGGTGACGCCGGTGATGGGGGTCATGGTGACGCCGGGGATGGCGGCGGCCATGAAGGTGGTGAGGGTCACGACAGTGACGGCCATGCAGCAGACGGTCATAATTCATCCTGCGACGCCGCCCATTCCGGTTTTTTGGGACAAGTGGCGAGTTTTTTCGGCGGTCTGTTTGGTGCTGACGCCTCCGGCTATGAGGAATCGTCTCTGCTGGCCGTCGACGTGAGCCGCAAGGGGTTGCGGGCCGCGGCCCGGCAGGGATTAAAGGTGCGTCAGGTCTATCTGTTAAACGATCTGGATATGGCGGTGACAGTTTTTATCGTGCCCGAGGGGAGGGACCCGGCCGACATATTGACCGCCCTGGAACGACGGAATATCCACGGGTTCATGCTCAACCATTATTACTCGCTGGATAACGGGAAGAGTCTTGCGGCTGCGGATTACAGTGTGGCGATGATTCAATGGCCCGCTTCCGGAAAGAACATGGGCCGCGGCCTGGTCATCGGTATGGTGGACGGCCCTGTTCGTGTTCGTGATAAGGCGCTGGCCACCGGGCGGATTGTCTCCAGATCTTTTAATCAGGGGGAAAAGGGAGTTGCAGCGGTACACGGCACAGCCGTTGCCGCTCTGCTGGTCGGTAAAACGACTGCATTTACCGGGCTGTTACCGGGGGCCGGTCTCTATGCGGCGGCTGCCTTTGGCGGGAATGGCAGTGATGGTTCCAGGGCAACGGTAATGAATGTGGTTCGATCCTTGAACTGGCTGGCCGGTAAACGGGTGAGTGTGATTAACGCAAGTTTCAGCGGGTCGGATAATCCGCTTCTGCGGCTGGCTGTAAAAAAAATTGCGCAAAGGGGTATCCCGGTGGTTGCCGCCGCCGGTAATCATGGCCCGGAAGCCGGGCCGGTCTATCCGGCGGCCTGTGACAGGGCGGTTGCCGTTACAGCGGTAGATCGATTCATGCGACCGTTTGCAAGGGCAAATCGGGGTGGTTATATCGATTTTTCCGCGCCGGGTGTACGGGTGGCTGTTCCCTGCGGCGAGGATGAAATCTGCTACCATACGGGTACCTCCTATGCCGCGCCCTTTGTCACGGCCATGATTGCAAAATTAAAAGGCAGGCACTGGCGGCGCGGGAGTATGGGTCGGATTATGCGTATCATGCAGCAGGACGCCCTTGATCTCGGCGTTCCGGGAAGAGATCCCGTTTACGGCTGGGGTTTGCTTCGTTGCGGTAAACTTTGCCGTCGCCGTCTGCAATGAACCTGTCGGGCGATGATGAACAGGCCTTTCGCCGGCAGTTGGTGGCCCTGCTTCCCCGTTTGCGCCGGTTTGCCCTTTCTCTGTGCAGGGACCAGGCCGAGGCCGATGATCTGGTGCAGGCCGCCTGCGAGCGCGCCCTGCGCAGATGGCGCCGGTGGCGGCCCGGCAGCAGGCTGGACAACTGGATGTTTACCATCATCCGTCATCTTTTTATTGATGAAACCCGTACTGCACGCAGAAAAAATCCGCATGTTTCCCTGGAAGAGGAGCGTTTGCTGACCACAGTGGCAAATACCATGAAAAAAATTGAGGCGAAAATGAACCTGGAGCAGGTGGCCGGGGCCATGCAGCGATTGGCTGCCGGTGAACGGTTGGTGATTGCTCTGGTTTGCGTCGAGGGCATGTCGTATAAGGATGCGGCGGCGACCATGCAGGTGCCGGTGGGAACGGTGATGAGTCGGCTGGCCCGCGCCAGAAAAAAACTGCATCGTCTGGTCAGGAGTGAAACTGATCTGGAGAAGAATAATGAGCCGGAATAGAGAGGACATCCGTATCAGTGACGAGATGGTCATGGCCTATGTTGACGGCATGCTGGAGCCGGAGGAGGCGGAGCAGGTGCGGCAGGCCCTGGAGACGGATCCGCTTTTGCAGGAAAAGGCTGATGTTTTTTCTGAAACATCGGCAATGCTGGCAGTTTATGATAAAGTTCTTGATGAAGAGGCGCCGCCGCAACTTCTGCAGACAGTACTGACCGCTCCGGCCGGAACCTGGTATGAAAACCTGATGGCAAAGACAGGTGAGATTCT
>JALSNT010000152.1 GCA_026986885.1 Desulfobulbaceae bacterium | reverse complement strand
ATAATCCGGCAAAAGCCGATTGACTGAGTCCTGTCCTGGTGCGAATGGTTTTTACATCAGGAGGAAGCTCAACAGGTATTCTTTTTCCCTTGCCTTCCTTGATAGCGTCGATACCGTCAAGGATTTCCTGTCCAATATTTCGTTTCATTGTTCCATCGCCTCCCTTATCTTCCGCAGGATATGTGCCGGAATATTTTCAGCTTCATTTTTCGCATAGATAGTCAGCATCCAGATTTCACCATCCGCTTTCCGCCAGTAATAGATTATTCGAGTTCCACCCCGTTTCCCTACCCCCTTTGCAGACCAGCGGAGTTTTCTAAGGCCTCCACTCCGTGGGATTAACTTCCCTGCTTCCGGCCGCAACGCCAGTCCCCATTGCAGGGCGGCGTATTCATCATCACTGAGATATTTATACACCTGTTTTGAAAAAATCGGCGCCTCGATAAATACAACATCCTTATTATACGGCATTGACGTACACCCTTCCACTGTTTTTCCGCATTATCTGAGATTAACCACTTTCACCTGTTGGCCGGTCAGGATTTGTTGCAACCGGGCATCCCATTTTTCCAGCGCAATACGTTTTTCCGCATCGTAACCATGGCGGTCATAAACATGGGTGACGCCCTGTTCCGCGTGGTTGAGTATCTTGGCAACCACCAGCCGGGAAACACCCATACCGGTCATGTGGCTGGCCGCCGTCCGGCGAAGGTCGTGCATGGTAACATCTTCCAGACCGGAACAGGAGCGCACCTTGCTGAAAGATTTTTGAAAATATCGGACATAGCCGGTACTCTTTTTTTTCGACGGAAAAACATATTCACTCGTTGCCGCTGCTTTTTTCTGTTCCTGAATAATGTTCAGGGCCATTTGTGATAATGGAACCCGGTGCGCCATTTTGTTCTTTGCCACTTCTGCGGGAATAGTCCACCAGCCGGTTTCCAGGTCAATATCCTGCCAGCGCATTGAGCTGACCTCTATCCCGCGTTGAGCTGTTATAAGGCGCAATTTCTGAATATTTGCCATTGCCGGGGTAAGAACCTCGTCAAAGGCGGTCCAGAGCTTTCGGATTTCATCACTGGTAAGCACCCTGTCACGCTGTTTTTCCCGGCCGGGAGGTTTAACTCCGATACAGGGATTGTTTTCCACAAGATCCCGCTCTATGCCGAAGTTGTATATTTTACGGATAAGGGCCAGGGTTCTGTTTGCCGAGATAGGAGAACCCCTATCCACAATTCTATCCAGCAGGGCGATAACATCCCGTCTTTTTATCTTGTGCGCCTTAATATCTCCCCAGGTCTTCAAGAGGTCGGTTTCGATCTTGCGCCTGTCTTCTTTATACGATCTTTTTTTTATGGCGTGTTTTTCAAGGTAAATATCGCAGAGTTGCCTGAAGGTGGGAGCCTTGATTATTTCCTGTTTCCGCCTGCCGGGGTCATTGCCTCGTTCTACTTCAACAAGTACGGCACGCGTTTGTATTCGTGCATCAGCCAGGGACAGGGCAGGGTAACGCCCCAGAGTAATACGCCGTTTTTTTCGACTTCCCTGCAATCGGTACACAACAACAAAAGTTTTTATCCCGGATATTCCCAGTCGCAGGCACAGGCCCGATTGCTTCCTGTCAAAATAATCGACCCGCCGGTTTTCTGTAGGTTTGAGATTTTTCAACCACAGGGAATTCATTTTTACGGAAGGCATATTTCCTCCATTTACTTTTCCGGGTACCCGTGTGGGTACCCGCGTGGGTACCCACTTGACCTTAATTTCCCATGAAACATACTGATTAACTATAACCAATATATATCACGTAATTTCAAAAAGTAAAGGTTGAAAATATTGTTTCAGAATTGTTCATGGGTACCCGGAAAATGCCAAGCATACTTGATTCGTAATCAAGGGGTCAGCAGTTCAAATCTGCTTACCGGCTCCAGTCTTTGGCGGTTACGGTTTTCCGTAGCCGCCTTTTTTGTTTTTCATCTTATTTCAAATCGTTATGTTGTTATATAATTTCGTAGGAAGGAACAGCATCAAGTAACATGATTTTTACTGTTCACGAGTTCATCACAAATGATTTCTTTTGAGAATGTTACAGATAGGGCGAAATGAAAACAGCTCAATTCAGGTTCCGGAACAGGGGAAGAAATCCCCATATGGCGTAGGCTGGCAGTACCGCAGGTGTGCCCTGTTTTCTGCTGGAGACTTTTTGCGGCATGATAGAATCCGGGATAAGAAGTCCTGTAAGTCATGCAACAGGGAAAGAAAATCAAGAAAAAACATGTATCCCGGAACTACCGGTCGGTATTATTTTATACCGCAAAAAGAGAGAATCTCAGGATCCCTGTCAACAAAGCATTTGACCAAGGTCGACTGTTCCACGGCATTCAGTTCGGCCCCATGCCGGACCATGGATTTAATCGTTCGTTTCCAGGATCTTTTCCCCTTGTTTTTTTGGATTTTTTGGCAAATTCTTGTCTCGAAATGACATTCAAGGCATGTATTTTCCATCAGGGACTTACAGCCATTGTCCGTACCGGCAACAGCAGAATAGAGAGGAAAAAGAAGAAAAATCAAGAATGCCGGACAAGCGGCAACACACAGAGATAAATAGAATAGTTTTTTCATCAAAATTTGTACCATTTTTTTCGTTTGTTTGGGTTGTACATCGCCACTCGGTTGCGGCCTTTTTCCTTGGCAAGGTACAGGGCTTCGTCTGCCAGGCCGATAAATTCATTTTTCTTAAAATTACGACCGGTTGGATGGGCACTGGCAACTCCAATGGAGATAGTTACCCGGTAGGTATTTTTTCCATCGTCAAAGGTATACTTTTCTACAGTTGACCGAATTTTTTCAGCGACTACCCGAGCCTCATCCGGTCCGGTTTCCGGCAGGACGAAAATGAACTCTTCGCCGCCGTAGCGTGCCATCAGGTCATACTCGCGAATCTCTTCTTTACAGACCCTGCACAGTTCCTTGAGTATAAAATCCCCGGTCTGATGTCCGTACGTGTCATTAAATTTCTTAAAGTTATCAATATCAGCAAGCAGAATGGATATGGCCCGTTCATTACGGATAGAGCGGTTTATTTCCCGGTCAAGAAAATTTTGAAAAAACCGGTGATTGTTGATCTCCGTCAACCCGTCAATATTGGCAAGATTTTCCAGGAGTTTATTTTTTTGTTCCAGCTCCCGGGTTAATTTTTCCAGCTCCATTTTTGAACGGATCAACTCCCGGTTCATCTCTTCATATGACATGTTGAGCATACTGAGCTTAAGATTGGCCTCCTGCAGAATTTCTTCGACCGACTTGGTCGGTTTCATCGAAAGCCCAAAATATTCCGCGGTCTGGTCAACGAGATAATGAACCTCTTTTAATATCTTATTGATGGCCAGAACCTTGAGGCCCAGTCTTTTTTTTGCCTCACTCCTGAATACTTTATGGTATTCCTGCGGATTGTCGGAATAGAGAATGCCGATTAATATGTCGGCCAGATAAATAGCATTGATACTGCGGCCGATCTGTTTATTGCCGCCGTCATATTTTTCCGGCTGGTGATGGTATTTTATCGGCAGCAGGAGTGCTTCCGGAAACCCCCAGTGTTCGGCTACGGCAAAACCGACCGCACTGTGTTCCTCGCCGATGATCTCCTTTTCAATTTCGCTCTCGCTCGCTCCTTCTTCTTCGGCCATGCGTGTTAAAACCTGTTCGTACAGTTCGGGCAGGGTTGAGGCAAAAATCAGTTGACCGATATTGTGGAGTAATGCGGAAATAAATGTTTCTTCGGTGTCCGAGCCGGGGATCTGGTCTAAGATCAATTTGGCGGCAACCGCTCCGGCCAGGGATTGTTCCCAGAATTTTTTAAAATCAAATGCGGTTGTATTCTTTTTTTTCTTTCGCATGGAAAGAAAGGAAAAAGAGAGTACCAGGCTGCGGACGGCATTGGTGCCCAGGAT
>JALSNT010000151.1 GCA_026986885.1 Desulfobulbaceae bacterium | reverse complement strand
ACACAGATATAGAAAGAGTAGTGTGTCGGGGCGGGTCACAATTATACATGTAGTATGTTGTGAATCGCCCCGGCACACACGATGCAGTAGATCGAAGTTTTTACGACGCCATCAACCATAGGAGTTCAATCTTTTAGGACCAGGCCCGAGGGCTGGTCCTTTTTTTTCATTTTTGATGGCCTTGAAAAAAATATTACCTGCGGGGATCATAGGCTTCACGCAGGGCTTCTCCTATAAAAATAAGCAGTACCAACATCCCGACCAGCACAAAAAAGGTGGAAAGGGACAACCACCAGGCATCAATATTGGCCTTACCCTGGGCAAGCAGCTCCCCAAGGCTCGGAGTTGAGGGTGGTACGCCAAGACCGAGAAAATCGAGGCTGGTCAAGGCCAGAATTGCCCCGGACATACGAAAGGGTAAAAAAGTAATCACCGGTGTCATGCCATTTGGCAGTAAATGACGGTACATAATGGTTACATTGCCGACACCAAGCGCCCGGGCAGCCTTCACATACTCCATATTTCTCCCTTTGAGAAACTCCGCCCGCACATAATCAGACAGCCCCATCCAGCCGAACAGCGACAGTAAAATCAACAGAAGCAGGATACTTGGTTTGAAAATCGAAGCAAAAATTATCAACAGATAGAGTTCGGGCATGGCACTCCAAATTTCAATGAAACGTTGAAAAAACAAATCAATCCTGCCGCCGAAATATCCCTGTATCCCACCGGCG
Source organism: Desulfobulbaceae bacterium (assembly GCA_026986885.1). The sequence continues at coordinate 3,226 of JALSNT010000151.1, read as the reverse complement.
ATAATTCCCAGCCCCGTCCCTACTGCTGTTAAGGCAAAACCAAAAAGAATGGACAGGCGAAAACCATAGAGTAAGCGGGCAAGTACGTCCCGGCCCCGGTCATCGGTACCGAGCAGATTGTCATGGGAGGGTGGTGAGGGAACCGGACGATCCAGATTAAGATTGATCGAGTTATAACTGTAGGGGTTTGGGGGAAAAATAACCAGGTTTCCATGGGTAGTCAGACGTTTAAGAATATATGGATCCCGGTAATCCGTCTCGGTTGCAAAATCACCGCCAAAGGTAGTTTCAGGATAACTTTTCAGTAAAGGAAAATAGAACTGCCCCTGATACTCAACAAGCAGCGGCTTATCGTTACTCAACACCTCGGCAAAAAGGCTGGTGCCAAAGAGAATCAGAAAAATAATCAGGGAATAATAGCCGCGTCTGTTCTTTTTAAATGCCCGCCACCGCCTGCGTGCCAAAGTATCATGTTGACCTGTTATCACTGCCATCGTTTATTCCTGAACCCGTTCAAAACTGATGCGCGGATCAACCAGTACATAGCTGATATCTGAAAGAAGGCGCGAGATAAGGCCGATAATCGTAAAAAAATACAGGGTGCCCAGAACCACCGGATAATCACGATTGAGTACCGACTGATAGGCAAGCAGTCCCATACCGTCCAATGAAAAAATGGTTTCAATAAGGAGACTGCCGGTAAAAAAAGCGGTGATGAATGAGCCGGGGAACCCGGTAATGATCGGGATAATCGCATTGCGAAAAACATGTTTATACAAGACCTGTTTTTCTGATAATCCTTTGGCCCTGGCTGTCATGACATACTGTTTGCGGATCTCTTCAAGAAAAGAATTTTTTGTCAGCAGGGTCATGACGGCAAGACTGCCCACCGAAGAGGCGGTGATCGGTAAAACCATGTGCCAGAGGTAATCGAGTATTTTATGCCACCAGTCCATCTGCGCCCAGTTGTCGGAAACCAGTCCACGCAAGGGGAAAATATGCCAGAAGGTACCGCCGCCGAACAAAACGATCAGCACTATGCCTAAGACAAATCCGGGAATGGCGTAACCGATCAGAATAACAGTTGAGGTCATCATGTCAAACCGTGAACCATCGCGAACGGCTTTGGCTATGCCAAGCGGAATACACGCGCCATAGACAATTAAGAATGTCCAGAGTCCCAGAGACATGGATACGGGCAATTTCGAGATAACAAGTTCGGCAACACTTTTATGATGATAATAGGACTGTCCAAAATCAAAGACCAGGTAGGAAGACATCATGGAAAAAAATCGGGCGGCCGGCGGCTTGTCAAAACCATACAGTTTCTTTAACTCCTCTATCCTTTCCTGATCAAGCCCTTTATCACCCCTGTACATACCGGTACCGGCACCGGATGAGGCCTCATTCCCCGACTGTCCGGCCAGTTGGTTCATCATCCGCTCCACCGGCCCCCCGGGCACGAACTGGGTAACGGTAAAGGTAATCAACATAACCCCGAACAGGGTCGGAATCATGAGCAGCAGTCTTTTGAGAATATAACCGCTCATGGTTGCAAATCCACCACGGCAACCGAGCCGCCGCGCCGGGGATCACCAACGCCGAGACTGCCGGGGACGACAAGATGCACTCCCCCAAAATACATGGACTGTTGCCGCCATCTATTGAGCGGTACTTTCTTGCCGACAGCGGCCAGAGCTTCCTCGGCAAACCCCGGTTCCACCTGTAAACAGTCGCCGTCCCAATGTACGCGCGGACTCTCCACGCTAAGCCGGTGGGGTCGCCCATGTTCAAGAATCTGACTTAACACCTGAACAATTGCCGTGCGGATACGTTTGGAACCACCGCTGCCGATGACCAGTTCCACCTCATCGCCCTTGAGCAGAAGAGAAGGAGACATCATGGAACCCACCCGCTCTCCGGCAGGTGCGCAATGGAAGCCATCCGGGTGCAGGTCATCTTCACCCATCATATTATTGAGCATAATACCGGTTCCCGGAGCAAAATAACCGGAACCTTCCCCGTTGGAGCAGGTCATGGATGCCACATTTCCCTCTTTATCGGCAACACTTATATGGGTCGTACCCCTGGAAAACAGGCGAATGTGTTCTGTCGATGCACTCACTCCATCCCCTGCCAAAAATCTTTCCAGGGATGCCGGAGTACAAACACCCTTTTTACGCAACAATTCCACTTCCTGCATAAGGGCGGTTGTCCGGACAAGATGATCACCACTCCCCCAGACCGGAGGTTTACCCATATGGTCAAGCAGGGCAAGGGAAAGGGCAATCAATGATCCGCCCATGGACGGCGGAGGGGCCGTGAACAGGGTCCTTCCCTTGAATAAGGACTTGAGCGGTTTTCGTTCAATAACCCGATAACCGCTCAAATCGGCATAGGTCAATAAACCGCCGCCGTTTTGCATATCCTGATCTATCCGTCGGGCAATATCGCCCTGGTAAAAATTATCTCCCCGATCCCCGGGCAATTCGAGTAAAAAAGCAGCCATATCCGGATTGGCCAGAATCTCATGGGCCTGCATATACCGGCCACCGGGTTCGTAGAGACTGCGACCGTACTCGGTCATTGTCATGATCGGATGCAACAGTTGAAGAAAACCGGCTTGAAACTCATTGAGCTCATGGCCGCCGGCAAGTTCTACTGCCGGCTGCAAAACTTCGGCAAGGGGCATTTTGCCGAGGCGGCGATGCACATGCAGCAATCCCTTGAGAATACCGGGAACGGCAACCGATCCCAGGCCGACATTAAACTCCTGGGTGGAGCCGCCGAAATCAACCTTGACCGGAAAAAAATGCGGCTCATCGGCAAAAGACCTGCCGAGGCCGGGGGTATCGACAAAAAAATCAAAAAAAATCTCCTGCGCCGCAGTTGACTTCCCTGCCGTCCTCGCCAGCAGGAATCCACCGCCTCCCAGACTGGTCAGGGTCTGTTCGGCAACGGCTCCGGCAAAACCGGCGGCAACTGCGGCATCAAAGGCATTACCTCCTGCTTTCAGGATATCCGCTGCCGCCTTACTGACCAACTGGTGTCCGGTGGCAACGATTGCGCGTGTATATTCAGTCATGCCAGTACATCTTCCTTAAAGTGGTTATCATCGTTGTAAAACTGCCATATTCCCGCATTAATCGTCGTTGTTTTTCGGCACTGACCGCCCCGGTCAACAGTCCATCGATTGCTTCAATTCCCCGAGCATCAAAACGTTCAA
>JALSNT010000150.1 GCA_026986885.1 Desulfobulbaceae bacterium | reverse complement strand
TTCCAGTTTACGGGTACGTTCGGCAACCTTTTCAACCAGCTTGCCCTGAATGGCGAGCAGGGATTGTTCAGCCTGTTTCCGGCGAGCAATCTCCTGTAATAACCGTTTGTTCCAGAACCAGAAAAAACCGAGGACAAAAAGAGAAAAAAACAGAATAACGGCCAGACGCTGATAAATAATCTTTCTCGATATTCCAACAGAATACCCGGCCGCAAGCCATCGGTTTCGTATGGCCTCGGCATCTTTGGCCGAAATTGAGCGAATCCCCTTGTTGAGGATTCCTGTAAGTTGCGGCCAGTCTTTACGCACCCCCATATACAGAAGCTGCCGTTCCAGGGAAACGGGCGCGGCAACACGGAGATTGGTGATATTGAGTTTTCGTATCCAATAGGTACAAACGGCAAGATTACCGATAAAGACATCATCTCTTCCCTGGGAAACGGCCCGAATGGTGTCTTGCAACGTATCATAATAATGGGGAACGAAACTGGTATGTTCCCGGATCCATGCAGAATGGGAAGTATTGGCCTGAACGGCGATCTTAAGCCTCTTCAGGTCGGAGACCCCGGAGATAAACGGGGCATCGGACCGGCAGAAAATCATGCGGTAAAAGCCTGAATAGGGAATGGAATAGGATAAAAATCCTGACCTTTGTTTTGAAAAACCGATTGCGGAGAGCATATCGATTTTTCTCTTTCGGGCACGATGCATCACTTCCTGCCAGCTTAAGCCGTTCACTACTTCCAGGTTTAAACCAAGACGCTGCTTGAGCAGGTTAATATAATCAGAGGCAAAACCGCTGTAATTACCGTTGTCGTCAAGGTACTCAAAGGGAGCGAATTCCGGATCAATGCCTACCCTGATTAACGGATGCGCTTTGATCCAGGCCTTCTCCTCGGCAGTAAGGTATATCTGCCGGGCCTCAGCCTGCAAACGCATTGAGATATCCGTGACATACGAATTGACGATCCGGGTAATCTTCGAATCCCGGTCAAGATGTGCTGATTGTAAATGATGGTCGATTGTAGACTTCAGGTAAGGGGTGGCAACTCCATTTTTGGGGAAGGCAAACTTGAGGTGACGCGGATTAAAAACAACCGGCGTCGGCAGGACGTCATACAGTTGTTGGGAAGTTGTACCGAACAAACGGTTAACGACACCGACATCGGCCAGATCATTCTGCAGGGCCTGAAAAACATTCTGATAATTGTCAAACTCTATAAACGTGCAGGAGATATTAAATTTCCTGACCAGATTACGGATTCCCTCTTCACCGTCGGTGTGGATACTGCCCCGCATGACCGCAACCCGCTTTCCCGCAAGATCGGGAATTTTAGTAATAAGCAGCCCGCTTCGTGCATATAGTGTTCCCCAGTTGACAAAAACCGCTTCTTCTGAAAAACAATATTTACCCGCCTTTTTCAAGGAATAGGCGACATCGGGTAAAATATCAATAGAACCGGATTCAAGATTGGCCAGTCCCTGCAGCCAGGTGCCTGGTACCCATTTTATCCGCCAGTTTTCCTCTTTTGCGATAACGGCAAGGATTTCAGGGAAGATGCCTCGAGGAATGCCCTGGGCATCATAAAAAAGTTTCGGGGGATTATCATAAAAACCGACGCGAACCACCCGGGCTTCCTGCGCCATGGCCAGGTCATGGACAGGGAAAAAACACCAGCAGGCAAGGATGACAAATAGCAAAATGATATAAAACCTGCCTGTCATACCTGCCTCATCAATGGCCATAGGGGAAAAACCGATTTTTATTCACGAAGATGAGAAAAAACCATACTGATTCCTTACCACGACTCATTATCAAATAGAAGTCAAACTTTCATCATCCGGCGTTATATGAAGATGAAAAGGCGAGAATGTGGAGGCTGGACAGTTGAGTAAAACAATGGGCGGTGCCGAACACGGCAAAAAAACAAAATATATCAATTATATTTATTTTCCGCTATCCCGGCCATGGAAGAAAACTTCAACAGGCGCACCTTATGGCTGCGGGGGAACTCCCTCCTTATCAATGTCTTGAGCAAAGGGGACAATGCTGACGCTTCAACAATACAATCCTGCTGCACAAAACCCCGCTCAATAACCCGGTATCCGCCTTCCTGCAGGCAAATAAAGATAATGGAACGATCCCGTTTATAGGAAAGGAGTTCAATGCCGGCGGGAGGACGGGTCCTGGCCAGCAGACGAAGGACATGGGAACGCAGAGATTTAATAGAAAGTAAAGCCATCAGGTCCGTTGAGGAAAAATGGTCATTGACCTGCAGACTGCATAACTGCAAGGCGCCTGCTCGTCTATTTTTTTCATATCTTGCTCTACACTCTGTTGATGTAAACTCAAGCATATCTACGACAAAATTATTTAAAAATGAAGGAGATAATGGTAGAATTGGAATATTTTTTTGTTTTGCAACAAACATTGTTCTTCAGAGGGCAAGGTGATGATAAAAAAAATCCTCTTTTCTTTTTTGCTGTCTATCCTGCCGGTACCTGCACAATATTAGGCACAGGCCGGGACAAAATTCGTCATGTACGGCATGGTTCTAATGTCCGCTCTCAGGTGACGGACAAACAAACACATACAATACCACCTGCGGCGTACAGTGTGGTTACAGCGACTGCACCTGTAAAAAGACTTCACCACAACAACCGATTTTTTCCATCATTGAACCATGCCCGCCGACATGTTTTGCCATGTCATTTACCACTCGGGCAATACCCCGACATGGGCTCGAAATTTATCGCTTTTGCCACCGGAAAAACAAAAAAATATTCGGAAATTCGGGGCTGCTGTTTAAGTATAAAAATGCTCTGAATAAGGTTCATGGAGATTTCAAATGAAGGATTATCATCTTTCAAGACGACATATTATGCAATTAGGCTGCAGCATGGCGGCAGTCTTCTTTTGGCCGGGAATACTGTTGGGAGGTGATATCTCAAAGCAGAAAACCGAGATTGAACATCCATTAAAAAAAGGGCTGGATGGTATCCCGGCAAAGGCCTGCCCAAATTGCGGCATGATGGTCAATCTGTACGCCCGTACCCGTCACTCGTTCACTCTGGAGAGTGAAAAATACATTACCTGTTCCATCCGCTGCCTTGCCGATATGATCAGAAAAAGCGGCCGACAGGCAAGCGATATCAATACCGCCCTGTACCTTGATCCGATAAAAATGATTCCGGCGGAAGACGCCTTATATGTCATTGGCTCCGACGCACCGGGGACAATGACCCTACGTTCCAAGATTGGCTTTGCCGATCTGAAAAAAGCGAAAACTTTTATCAAAAGGCACGGCGGCAGCATTACCGACCTGAACAACGCCCTGCACATGGCTACCGTAGAACTTGACAAGAGCTATGGCATGATAGAGAAAACAAGAATAACAACAGGGATAATTGTTGAACCCGGCCCGCAAACCCGCTGTCGTGTCTGTAATATGTATCCGGCCGCATACCCGAAATTTCACACACAACTGCGCACAGTAGCCGGTAAGGTTATTCATTTTTGCTCAAGCCAATGTCTAATCAACTTCATCGCCAACCAATCGGCGTATACAAAAACTCCGGTTAACATATGTTCTGTCTGGGTAACACTGTTTCCCGGCGGCGGCTGGGAATATGCGCGGCAACTCTACTACCTGACGGGATCCACAATCATGGGACCCATGGGACCAGAAGCCCTGCCCTTTCGCCTACGTTCCATGGCCAAAGCCCTGGCTGCCAAAAAAGGAGGCCGGGTGTACGGATGGGATGAATTATCTCCCCAGCGAATACTTTATGATCTGTAATCCAATGCAATTTTTCTTTATCAAGATACTGGTTCCTGAATTGAGCGACTGGGTTTTTATTCATCTGCAACACTTTTTAAAATGACCTGATTCTTTTGAGATGGGGGGCATTCACTTCGCTCTCGTTATAAAGTGTCCCGAGAAAAACCGCAGGTTGGGTTAA
>JALSNT010000149.1 GCA_026986885.1 Desulfobulbaceae bacterium | reverse complement strand
ATGCCTGTTCCATGGTGTCGGCGGTTAGGGAAACGCCATCGGGCTGCACCACCGGTTTTATGGGCAGATTATATTTACGGGCAAATTCAAAATCACGCTGGTCATGGGCGGGTACGGCCATGACCGCACCGGTACCGTATTCCATCAGGACAAAATTGGCGACATAGATGGGAACTCGATCGCCGTTAAAGGGATTAAGGCAATAGGAGCCGGTAAAAATACCGTGTTTTTCCGGTTCCTGGTTGACTGTGGCCCGTTGTTTTTTTATCAGAGTTTGTTCAATAAAAGAGCGAACCTCATTTTCCTGCTCTTTTCCCCGGATAAGTTCCTCGATCAGAGGATGTTCTACGGCCAGCGACATAAAGGTTACGCCGAAGATCGTATCGGGTCTGGTCGTGAATACCGTGATATTTTTATCACTTTGTTCCACCTTGAAATCGCAGGCCATGCCCCTGCTTTTTCCTATCCAGTTACGCTGCATGGTGACCACTTTTTCCGGCCAGCCGGTGAGGTTGTCCAGGCCCTGCAGAAGTTCTTCCGCATAATCGGTAATTTTAAAAAACCAGCCATGCATGGTTCTCGGTTGCACCGGCTGGTCGCAACGCCAGCAGGCCCCATCGATTACCTGTTCCCTGGCAAGGACGGTCTTACAGTCGGCGCACCAGTTTACCGTTGTCTCTTTACGATAGACAAGCCCCTTTTTGAGCATCTGCAGAAAGATCAGTTGTTCCCAACGGTAATATTCGGGATTACAGGTGGCTATTTCCCGGTCCCAGTCATAACTGAGGCCCATGGCCTTGAGCTGAGTTCGCATATACTCAATATTGTCATAGGTCCATGCTGCCGGATGAATTCCCCGTTTCATGGCCGCATTTTCAGCGGGCAGGCCAAAGGCATCCCAGCCCATGGGGTGAATAACATTGAATCCACGCATGCGTTTGTAGCGGGCAATAACATCACCGATGGAATAATTACGCACGTGCCCCATGTGAATGCGACCGGACGGGTAGGGGAACATCTCCAGCACATAATATTTTTTTTTGCCGGGATCCTCGGTAACCCTGTAGGGTGTTTCCTGCTGCCAGCGCTGCTGCCATTTTTTCTCTATGGCCTTGAAGTCATATCTGTGGTCCATAATGATGTATCAAGTAAGTAAAGGTGGATAAATAATTTCTCAATTCAGGGCAGGTATTATGCCGGCAAATGCGGCGGTTCCTGCATGGGAGTATAGTTTTCAAAGGTTGTTATATCCGCCCGGAAAGTAAGTTTCACTATCCCGGTCGGCCCGTTTCTCTGTTTGCCGACGATGATTTCGGCAAGGCCACGATTGGGGTTGTCCTCTGCCTTGTTATAGACCTCATCGCGATAAATAAAGGCTATGACATCGGCATCCTGTTCAATGGCGCCTGATTCCCGTAAGTCGGAAAGCTGGGGCCGTTTGTCGGTTCGGCTCTCCAGGCTGCGGTTGAGCTGAGAAAGGGCGATTACCGGGACTTCAAGTTCCTTGGCCATTGCCTTGAGGGAACGGGAAATATCGGAAATCTCCTGGGTCCTGTTTTCCACCTTTGTCCGGCCCTGCATCAGCTGCAGATAGTCGACAACAACCAGGCCAAGATCATGTTCGGATTTGAGCCTGCGAGCCTTGGCCCGCATTTCAAGCACTCCGATGCCTGCGGTATCGTCAATAAAAATAGGTGATTCGGAGAGCATGCCGGTTGCCCGTGTAAGATCGGGCCAGTCCTTTTCAATCAGTCGTCCGGTGCGAATACGCTGGGAATCGATGCGGCCAAGAGAACAGAGCATGCGGAGCGCAAGTTGTTCAACCGACATTTCAAGGCTGAAAACAGCCACCGGCGTACGGTCGGCAACAGCAACCTGCTGTACAATATTCATGGCCAGGGCCGTCTTGCCCATGGATGGTCTGCCTGCAAGAATAATAAGATCTGCCGGCTGCAGCCCGGCTGTCATGCGGTCAAGCTCAGTGTAGCCGGTGGCAACACCGGTGATCTGTTCCTGCCTGTCAAACAGTTGGGTAATGCGGTCAAAGGCTTTCGGTACCACGTCGGACATGGCCTGAAATCCCTGTTTTTTCTTTGACTGGGCTATTTCAAAGATGGTTTTTTCAGCCTCGTCTACCAGGGCGTCAATATCATCTTGATCCTCATAACAGCGGGCAGCAACTTCGGAACTGGTCTGGATCAGTTGCCGCAGTATGGATTTTTTTCGTATTAATTCCGCATGATGAACCAGGGGGCCGGAAAAGGGAATGAGGTCGGTCAGGGATGCAAGATAGGCGCCGCCGCCGATTTCTTCGAGTTTGTTTCTGGCTGCCAGCAGGTCGGTGACCGTAATCAGATCGTGGGGTTCTCTTCTCTCGAAGAGATCAAGCATGGCCCGGAAAATCGTTTTATGGGCGTCCCTGTAAAAATCTTCCGGGGACAGTATTTCGGCAACCTTGAGGATGGAATGTTCCTGCAGTAAAATAGTGCCTAACACGGCCTGTTCCGCATCAATATTCTGCGGTGGAATGATACCCGTTTGCTTCTGCTGGGGAGTGGAATGTGTTTGTTGTTGCATGGTGAGTCAGCATACAACGAATAATGGAGAATGGAAAGAACAATGACCTGGAAAAACTTATTCGCTTATTGTTGGTAACCACAGGAAATGATAAGATAAATGTTTCCGTGATAGAAAACGGTAACCGTGTGGTGCCGGTTACCGTATTACACGGTTTTTGAGTCGCTCCATTGAAGTCGGCAACGACCCTTGTCTATACTGGCGCTCTGTTTTTTGTTTCGCGTCTTTTTTACTCTTCTTTTTCCGTTTCAGCAACGACCTGTACCGTAAGCGTACACGCCATCTGGTAACCCACCTTCACATTGACACTGGTTTCACCAATACTCTTGATCGGCTCATTTAAGATAATGGAACGGCGGTCGATGTCGATTCCACATTCTTTGAGGCCCTCTGCAATATCTTTGCTGCCGACGGAGCCAAACAGCCTGTCCTCTTCACCGACACGGCGACTCAGGGTAACAGTGGTTTTTTCTATCCTGGCGGCTAACTGCTCAGCGCTTTTCTGTTCAGCCTCACGGCGGGCGGCAATTGCCTGTTGCTCACGCTTCAATCGTGCCATCGTGGCCTTATTAACCACAACGGCCTTTTGCTGAGGAATGAGATAATTCCTGGCGTACCCTGGTTTGACACTGACAATATCGCCTTCCATTCCCAAGGTATCAATAGTTTCTTTTAAAATAACATCCATGGATATATCCTCATGTTGTGTTCAAAAAAAAATCAATCAACGTTTTTTTTATAAATCAGTTACCTAAACGCTTAATTCAGTAGCTATATAAACATAAATTTAGGATAAACAAATCAAGTCGTAACTACTCACAGCCACGCCATCTTTGCACGATCGCGCCTGCCCGCATAACGGACTATAGCGAACAGACGCGCTTGCGCAAATATGACGCGGCTGCAAGCAGTTACAGGGCTGAGGTAATGAAAACGCATAATTATTTGCCCTGTGAGGAGTTACATCAAGTCTTTGCCGGTCCGGCCCGGTCCAAGGGGCCGGTTGCCGGTCTGAGATTAAACCAGATGTCGGCAACGCCCAGCAGGGACAGGAGAATCAGCCCGTAGCTCTGAATAAACAGCATGCCGTAGAGCAGCAATTTGAAATATCCGGGTACGTTCCATCTTGCGAGCAGATGCAGCATGACCGCCAGCCCTTGAAAAAAATAAATAACAGCACTGATGATAAGTCCGTTTAAGGCGATGTTTTTCCAGCTTTCCGGGCCAAAGACATACGCTGCCCCGACCGTAATCGGCAGCCAGACAAGCATTTCTGGTAACTGCCACTCCCTGTATGGCGGCCAGGGCGCCTTATGCGGCTGTCGGCGGAGCAGAAAGCCGTTCCATATTACCTCATTCATCCATACGGTGAACAGCAACATGGAGAAGAGAATTC
>JALSNT010000148.1 GCA_026986885.1 Desulfobulbaceae bacterium | reverse complement strand
CGGGGCAGGTGGCTGCTGGCCAATACCTTTGACCTTCAGCTTTTCGGACTTGAAGATGTCAACTACCGGGGCAAAACCGATGTGGAGCTTGCCCGGTATACGCCGCTTCACAGAGAGGCCTTTCACAGCTGCCGGGAAAGTGATCTTTTTGCCTGGCGGAAAAAGGAACCGTGTCGGAGTACTGAAATTATCCCGGCTACCGACGGGTCCTCCAGGATTTTTGATGTCTACAAGATACCACTTTTCCATGCTGACGGGCGCAGAAAGGTGCTGGTGGTGATCGGCCGGGATATTACGGAACAGAAACAGATTGAGGAAAAATACAGAAAACTCTTTGAGCAATCGCCGCTGGCCTATTTGGCTTCCTCGCTTTCCGGAAAAATAAGAGCGGTTAATCAGGCGGTTACCGATACATTTGGTTACGCATCTGAAGAGCTGATCGGTAAAAAAATAATGGATTTCATGACACCGGAAAGTCGGCGGTTGTTTAGCAGGCATTATCCGAAATTTCTTCGGGGAGAGCCTTTTTCAGGAAGTGATTACCATGTGCGCCGAGCCGACGGCACCATTGCCAGAATTCAGGTGACGGCTACCCTTATCCATGATGACAAGGGGGAACCGTCCGGTGTTCAGAGTGTTATTGTTGATGTTACCAGGCAGCGGCGCATAGAGGAGCAGATCCGCGCCAGTGAGGCCCGCTATCGGCAACTGTTTGAACGGGCACCGATAGGCATTGTACATTTTGACACCGGGATGCATGTAACAGACTGTAATGACCACTATCTGCAGATAATGCAGGCTGAACGTGAGCAGATTATTGGTCTTGATATTAGAAAAATGCGGGACAAGAGGGTACTTCCTCTGCTGGAAGGAACCTTGACCGGGAAAGAGGGGCGATGGGAGGGATTTTATAAAACAACTTTGAGCAGGAAAGAGGTCTACCTGGCGGCCCATTCCGTTCCTCTCTATGATACGGATGGTAATGTGCAGGGCGGGATGATCCTGGTTGAGGATATGAGCTTGAAAAGAAAGGCCCAGGAGGAAAAATACCGGCTGATGTCGGCCATAGACCAGGCTTTTGAGACGATTGTTATCACGGACAAATGGGGGGTAATAGAATATGTAAATCCGGCCTTTGAAAAAGTGAGCGGCTACAGCGCGGAAGAAGTACATGGCAAGAATCCACGCATATTGAAAAGTGATCGTCACGGTGCTGAATTTTATCGTGAGATGTGGCAGACACTGCGGGCGGGCAGAGTGTGGAAGGGACACCTCATCAATAAGCGAAAAGACGGCACTTTGTTTGAGGAAGATGCGACTATTTCACCCGTGCGCGACCGGGAGGGGAAGATAATCAATTATGTGGCCGTTAAGCGTGATGTTACCGAGGAGGTCGCCCTTAAAAAACAGTTGAACCAGGCCATGAAGATGGAGGCCATCGGTACGTTGGCCGGCGGTATCGCCCATGATTTTAATAATATTCTGTCGGCGGTTCTCGGCTACGCGGAAATGGTGGAGATGCAGCTTGCCGACGATGACCCTGCCAGGAAGGATGTCTCTCAGATTATTGACGCCGGTCAACGGGCCACAGGTCTCATCCGGCAGATTCTGACCTTCAGCCGTCAGGAAGAAGAAGAACTGCGGCCGGTTAAATTGCAGTTTGTAATCAAAGAAGCCTTGAAACTGCTCAGATCGTCCCTGCCGACCTCCATTGAACTGCAGCAGGAAATCGATACCGGTTGCGGCCCTGTGCTTGCTGATCCCATACGCATCCATCAGGTACTGATGAATCTCTGTACCAATGCCAAGCAGGCCATGGAGGGGCAACAGGGGACATTACGGGTCAGGCTTGCCGAATATGATATTGATTCCGGCAGCTTCAACGCCTTCCTTCCTTCAATTGAATCGGGTCCCTGGCTTGATCTGGAGGTGTCCGACACCGGCATGGGCATGGAGGAACAGGTGAAAGAGAGAATCTTCGATCCCTTTTTTACAACCAAGAAAAAGGGCCAGGGCACCGGCCTTGGCCTGTCCGTTGTCCACGGTATCGTCAAGAGTCATGGTGGGGAAATTATCGTAGAGAGCGCACCTGGGCGGGGCACGACCTTTCATATCTATCTGCCCCTGGTTAGGGACGAGGAAAAGTATGAAGAGCAGGAAGCGCAGCTTGAGTTGCCCCGGGGGACTGAACACATACTTCTTGTCGATGATGAACCGTTGCTGGTGGAGATCATGGAGCGATTTCTCACCATGCTTGGATACAAGGTAAAAGGATTTATCGACAGCCGGGAGGCGCTGGCCTGGTTCAAGGACAATGCAGACCGGGTTGATCTTGTGATTACCGATATGACCATGCCGCATTTGACCGGTGCGGAACTGACGATGGAGATATTATCTAAAAAAACAGAGATGCCGATCATTCTCTGTACCGGCTACAGTGAGATCATGGACGCGGACAGGGCAGCATCCATGGGGATAAGGAAATTTCTTGCCAAGCCGGTGGATAATAATGTGTTGGCCCGGTCGGTGCGGGAGGTGCTGGATGTGGTTGCCTGATCTGTTTGCCTGTTCACTGAAATACGATAACCTTTATGTCCGAGTCTTGTGGAGGTACCTGTTTAGTGGCTGATATATCTTCTGCATATTACATCCTGATTGTTGATGATGAACCGGATCTGTGCCATATCTTCAAGCGTTTTCTCGAAGTTGACGGCTATCGATGTCTAACGGCAACCGGTGGTGAGGAGGCCCTGGAACTGTTGGCGGAAAATGAAATTTTTCTCGTTATCACGGATATCAATATGCCGGGAATGAGCGGTATTGATCTACTGCGGGAAGTGGGCGCCCGTTATCCCGATGTGGCGGTCCTTATGTTGTCGGCCGTTGATGATCGAAAAGTGGCGGTGCAGTCGCTGCAATTAGGCGCCTTTACCTACATGATCAAGCCGGTCAGCCGAAATGAACTGGTGATTAATGTGATCAATGGTCTGCGGCGGCGGTTTCTTGAGCTGGAACACCGGCGTCGCCATGAAAAACTGGAAGAACTTGTCCAGCGTCGAACCGCAAAGTTATTTGCCGCCAAACAGGAACTGGCACGTGCCGGAGAAGAAACCGTGTTGCGACTGGCCAAGGCGGCCGAGTTCAGGGATGATGAAACAGCGCAACACACCGTGCGTATGAGCCTTTATTGCAAACTTATTGCCCAGGGGTGCGGTTTTAATAGTGAGCGATGCGAGTTGATCCGACTGGCAAGCCAACTCCATGACGTGGGAAAGATAGGAATTCCGGATGCCATTTTACTTAAACCTGGTAAACTGACAACCGATGAATTTACCATCATGAAAGAGCATGCCCTGTTTGGATTTCGTATCCTCTCCGATTCCACGGTATCCCTGCTGGAAACAGGTGCGATCATTGCCCGCGGTCATCATGAAAAATATGACGGCAGTGGCTATCCCGACGGGATCAGCGGAGAGAACATTGCCGTTGAATCTCGCATTGCCGCCATTGCCGATGTCTTTGATGCCCTGACGACCAAGAGGGTATATAAAGATGCCTTGCCGGTTTCCTCGGCCATTGAGATCCTTAAAAAAGGGCGCGGGGTCCATTTTGATCCCGGGTTACTGGATATTTTTCTGGCCGAGATGGATGCTGTCATACGCATTCGCGAGCAGTTTCGTGACAGCGGTGCTCAACCTGGAATTAAGAGCTTAATTTCAGAGGTGTCGGCATCAGAAGAAAAATCGTGAACCTCCGGGCCTAAGGGATTTTCTGCAGTTCTTTGAAGTAGCGGCTGTCGGTTTCCAGGATATGGTGGATGAGCCAGTCGAGAAGAAAATCGACCACGGTATGCAAGTCCAGGTTGTTTTTGTGAAAATCATCCATAAACTGTTTACTCTTATGGACAAACTCGGCATGGATTTTTTTGTGTTCCCCTATCTTCGGATGGCTGGCCAGAATCTCTTCTTCATTGCCAAAATGGATTTCCACGTAATCA
>JALSNT010000147.1 GCA_026986885.1 Desulfobulbaceae bacterium | reverse complement strand
ATATGATCGGCCCGGCGCCCTGAAAGCACCACCTCGTTCCCTTGCCGCTCGGCGGCTTGAAAAAGCAGCAGATTCATTTGGTTAACTTTTTCCTTTTTTTTCAGTTAGCCGTTGTATATTGTACTAAATGACAATGCTGTTCCACTCTACCGGGACCCAACCCTGTGCTACTCGTCTATACCATTTTTTCAACATTTCTTTTCCTCCTCTTGCTGCCCGTTCTCAGCATAGCGGTATCGGCAAAAAAAAAATATCGGGGCCGCACTCTGCAACGGCTCGGCTTAACTTTGCCCAAACAGCTCTCCCAGCCATGCCCGGACCGGCACAAACCGACTATTTGGATTCATGCCCTGTCCGTCGGCGAAGTAACCTCTGCCCTGCCCCTCCTCCGTGGGCTGCGAAAAAAATATCCTCACGCGACTCTTTATTTTTCCACTGCAACAAAATCCGGCCAGGCCACCGCCGCCCGACTCATTTCGCCTTTTGTCGATGCTCTTTTTTATAGCCCTTTTGATCTCTATTTCAGCGTTCATCGTTTTATTCACCTGCTTAACCCCTCACTGTTTATCCTGGTGGAAACCGATTTCTGGCCCTGCTGGTTATGGCAGTTAAGGAAAAACAGGGGGGGAAAAATTGTCTGCCTGTTGGTCAACGGTCGTTTTTCCAAACAGGCAATCAACGGCTACCAACGATTCAGGCTGCTGTTTAGGCCCATGTTTAACTGTTTCGACCTCCTCTCCCTGCAAACTGTTCAGGATTGCACCAATTTAAAAAAACTTGGTATCTCAGAAAACAAAATCATCACCCTGGGTAACCTTAAATTTGATGCCGGCCCCCTGCTGCAGACAACATCCCCCAGAAACATAACCCGTAAAGATTTAGGGCTGACGAATTCAGGCCCCCTTTTTATCTGCGGCTCTACCCATGAGGGGGAAGAAAATATACTGCTTGCCGCCTGGAAAATTATTATCCGTAATTTTCCTGACCTGACGATGATCCTTGCCCCCAGGGATATACGACGCGCCTGTGAAATTGCCTCTTTTGCTCATCATCTTGGCCTTATGGTGACACGCAGATCTGAACAGAACGGCGATGCAGATATTCTCCTGCTTGACACACTGGGTGAACTGGCGGATTGTTACGTACTGGCGGATATTGCCTTTGTCGGCGGCTCGCTCGTTCAGGCCGGTGGCCACAATCCACTTGAACCGGCTGCTGCCGGTATCCCCATCCTTTTTGGCCCCCACATGGAAGACTTTTCTGAAATCAGCCGGGATCTTATTGAGGTCGGTGGTGCAAACCAGGTCACGGACAGCGCGGATATCAGCCATCAGGTTACAGGCCTTTTAAATGATGGCGAAAAACGGCAGACAATGGGTAAAGCTGCAAAGAAATATATTATCGACAATCACGGGGTGGTGGACAATCATCTACAAATAATCGACCAATTGCTAAAATCCCGTTCACGACCGAGTAATGGCTGATCTTTCTTTTGACTCCTCCCGGATTGTCGACATTGTTCTTCTGCCGGTAACGCTGTGTTATCTTGCCGGTGCAACTCTTGCCTGGTTTTACCCCCTTGCCGTTCAACCGCTGGTCCACGGCCGCATCCTGATACTTATTGCAGGTGCTTTTTTCGTCGTGCCGCTGTTGGTCACCGTGGTGACAAAACATGCGGGTCGGCGAAAAAAAAGGAAAAAAGTACCACTGTCCACAGAAAAACAGCCTGCAGGTAACAGGCACCTGATTCTGTTGTTACTGTTTTTTACTCTCGTCGGCTATATCCACACCGGACTGGCCCTGCAACCGCCTGCAAATCCTGCTCATATCTACAACCTGATTACGAAAAAAACGGCCCTCACCCTGCAGGGCAGGGTAACTGGGCTGGTGACCCGCTCCAATGATAAATCCAGATTTATACTGGAATTATCACATATTCTTTTTAGGAACAAGCCGGGTGCCGCTGCCATGGTTCCGGCAATCGGTAAGGTCCGTCTTTCCATGCGCGGCAACCTCCCTGATTTTGTTATATCCGGTGCCACCATTCTTGCTGTCGCCTCGGTGGATAGAATCCATAATTACCAGACACCTGGATCGTTTAACTATGTACTCTACATGCGCAACAGGGGAATTTACTGCTCCGGCTGGATAAAATCAGGCCATCATATCCTGCTGTCGCCAACCAGTCATCATCGCCCCTTTTCCAGCAATATAATGCTGCCGATCCAGCTGGTTCGGCAACATATCGACACATTTCTCAGGCAACACTGTGATCCAAAAGTCAGCGGTCTGTATCAGGCACTGCTGATCGGCGATCGAAGTGGACTTTCCCAGGCAACCCTTGACCACTTCGCCTTGACCGGCTGCATGCATCTACTGGCTATCTCAGGTCTCCATATGGGATTGCTGGCTTTTCTACTCTACGGCGGTATCTTCTGGCTGCTGAAACGCAGTCAATGGCTGTTGCTTCATACCCATGCCGCCACCATGGCTCTATGCTTGACTTTTCCCTTTCTTTTTACCTATGCCTTTATCGCCGGCATGAATGCGCCGGTATTCAGGGCCATCATCATGGCGGCATTCATTCTGCTTGCCTCTCTATTATACAGGCAACACGACCTGTTGCATCTGCTGGCAGCGGCAGCCATTATTCTCACGGCGCTGCAACCGCTTGCTCTCTTTACGGTTTCCTTTCAGCTCTCCTTTGCCGCCCTGCTCGCCATCGCTCTCATCGCGCCGTCTCTCCATTCCTTTTATCAATCGGAGAAGACGAAAAAAAAATACCGGCCGATCCTCCGTCTACCCCTGACCGCCTTATTCATTTCCCTTGCCGCCACGGCAGGCACCCTGCCCCTTCTTCTTTATCACTTCAATAGATTTTCACCCATCGGTCCACTGATGAATCTACTGGTTGAGCCGCTGCTCTGTTTTATCGCCCTGCCTCTTGGCCTGATGGCAGCGCCCCTGCTTGCCGTAAGTCCAAAATTGGCTGCTTTACTTTTTGCCGTCGGCGGCCAGGCACTGCATGGTGCAGACTTCCTGACTTCCCGTGCCGCCTGCCTGCCCGGGGCATCAATATGGACAATCACGCCCACATTTACTGAAATTATCGCCTATTACCTGCTCTGTCTCCTTGCATGCAGAAAGGGTGGTTTCACCGGTCGTGCCGGATTTTTTCTCCCACTCGCTTTCGTTATTCTCTGTCTCCACTTTACCCAGGGTCTCTATCTGCCCAAAATCGTACATCGACAAGCAAAAACAGCTCGCGTATCCTTTCTTGACGTGGGTAAGGGCAGTGCAACTTTTCTGCAATTTACCGACGGCACCACCACTCTTATCGACGGGGGCGGCAGTGCGTCCAGCCGTTTTAACGTCGGCAGGCAAATTATCGCACCCTTTATCTGGAAAAAACGTATCTGGCAGGTTGATACCCTGATTATCACCCATCCAGACAGCGACCACTATAACGGTCTTGCTTTTATCAGTAAAAGATTTCATCCCCGTCTCGTGTATATCAATGGCCAACAGGTTCCATCATCAACATACCAGGAGTTACTCAACACTCTAACACAACAACATATACAGCTAATCACGCCGCAATACGGTGCAACCCTGCATACTGATGCCCTGTGCCGGCTTTCCTGTTTAGGCATGGTCGGCCTGGCAAGTAATGACGATTCCGATAATAACCAGGGCCTGGTCACAAAATTAACCTGTGGCGCCACATCCTTTCTCTTTCCTGCCGATATTGAACGGCGGGCGGAAAAACTGCTCCTTAAACAAAAATTATCTCTGAAGTCGGATATTTTACTTGCCCCGCACCACGGGAGCAAAACATCCTCCAGCCATGCATTCATCAGGGCTGTCTCTCCAAAACTGATCATCGTCAGCGCAGGCAGGAGACAACAAAATTTTTTTCCCTCTCCCATCCACAGGAGATGGTGGCAGAAAAACCATATTCCTCTGTTGATTACAGGAATAAACGGTACAGTGTCCTGTATCTCG
>JALSNT010000146.1 GCA_026986885.1 Desulfobulbaceae bacterium | reverse complement strand
AAATAGACGAAAAAATCAAACAGCCGATCTTTAGAGAACGGCGAATTTTACCCCACCGGCAACAACAGCCGGCAAAAGAAAAGAATGAAAATGAAAAATAAACATTATATTCTTTGCTGCATTGCCCTGTGTCTCCTCCTTCCCCTGACCGGAGTTGCCAAAACAATAGACCAGCGAGAGCAGACGTATAAAGATCTGGAAACATTTGCCGATGTGTTGACTCTGTTACAGCAGCATTATGTTGATGAAGTTGACACCGACAAGGTCATTACCGGTGCAATCAACGGCATGCTCACCTCGCTTGATCCCCATTCTTCCTATATGCTCCCCGACGATTTCAAAGAATTAGAGGTTGAAACCAAAGGCAGTTTCAGTGGAATCGGGATTGAAATTACCATCAAAGACTCTATCCTGACCGTGGTCTCACCTATTGAAGGAACGCCGGCATTTCAGCAGGGCATTAGAGCCGGCGATCAGATCATCCGCATCAATGGTGAATCTACCAAAGACATGGGCCTGATGAAAGCGGTCAAACAACTCCGGGGCAAAAAAGGATCCAAAGTCACCATTACCATTCATCATCCGGGTGAGCAGAAACTGCTGGACCTGGTACTGATTCGCGATATCATCCCGCTCCATTCCGTTAAAAGTATGCGACCTGCCCCGGGGCTGCTGTACCTGAGGATCACCAATTTTCAGGCGGAGACAACAAAGGAGGTGCGCAAGGCCTTACACGATGCCGAAAAAAAAGGGAAAGTAAAAGGAATTGTCCTGGATCTTCGAAATAATCCAGGTGGCCTGCTTGACCAGGCCGTCAAGGTATCCGATATCTTTCTTGATAAAGGGGTTATCGTTTCCACCCGTGGCCGGAACCCGGAACAGGATATGGTGTTTAAGGCACATCGTGGCAGCGGTGCTTTTCATGTCCCCATGGTTGTGCTGGTCAACGGTGGTTCGGCGAGTGCATCTGAGATAGTTGCCGGGGCGATGAAGGATCACCACCGGGCCATAATCGTCGGCACGGTCACCTTCGGCAAGGGATCCGTACAGACAATCATCCCCATGGCAAACGGGGCGGGCATAAGGTTGACAACGGCCAGGTATTACACGCCAAGCGGCGGTTCCATCCAGGAAACTGGTATCACTCCGGACATTGTTGTTCCCTTTCACGAATCCCAAGTAACCGACAAGAAAAAAAATCCCTCCTGGGAGATACGGGAAAAGGACCTGCCCGGTCATCTAAAAAACGGCGGCAGGAAAAAGGACAACTCCGGCAGCAAAATACCAAAAAACAACGCCAGGGAACAAAAAAACGTTGCGCAGAGGGTTGCCCGTGATAATCAGCTGCAGACAGCCCTGATTATTTTGAAAAGCCTGAATATTGCCCAGACGTCAATAAAAGAGGAGGAGAAGTAAAGGGGCGCAACAATCAGCACCCGTCCCCGGTTACAATCCTGTTACAATCCTAATTCCCGGAGGATGCCGGTATTGGTTGTCCACTTCTTCTTGATTTTGACCCACAATTTCAACTGCACCCTGCACCCCAACAGCTCGGAAATATCCCGACTTGCTTCCCGTCTGATCTTCCCAAGCATGGTGCCGCCTTTGCCGATAATTATCCCTTTTTGCGAGCCACGTTCAACAAGAATTGTTGCATGAATAATCACCGGTTTGCCATCACTTCCCTCTTGAAAATCATCTATTAAAACAGCGGTTGAATACGGTACCTCTTCACGGGTGAGAAGAAAAATTTTCTCCCGGATAAGTTCTGCGACAATAAAGCGCTCACTGGCATCGGTCGGGATATCGTCGGGATAATATTGCGGGCCTGTGGGAAGTTTGGCCGCCAATTCCGCCAGCAGCACATCAACGCCCGCGCCGGTCAGGGCGGAAAGGGGAATAATTTCGGTAAAAGGGTACAACCCGGAAAATCCGTCAAGCACAGGAAGCAGCTGCTCCCGCTCCAGGAGATCAATTTTATTAACGGCCAGCATGACAGGACAGCGCACCTTCTGAAGATACTCCCCGTATTCGGCCATATGCTTTTTACATTGCCCCGAATGCATTGCCGCGCCGTCACCGAGAAACAGAACAACATCGGCCTCGGCAAGACTTTCCATGGCAATACGCACCATTCCACGATTCATTATTTCCCTGGCCCGATGCAGACCGGGCGTATCAAGCATGATCATCTGGTAACCGGCCCCATTAACAATACCAGCAATTCTGTTTCTCGTTGTCTGAGGTCTGGGACTGACGATGGCAATCTTTTGACCAAGCAAACGATTTAACAATGTTGATTTCCCGGCATTGGGCGGACCGACAATAGCTACGATTCCTGATTTAAAGGAACTATGCGGCGTTTTCCGTTGAGACGCAGGCGTGGTCATAACCTGATTATTCTGTAAATTGAGCGTTTCCTCTTCTGAAATTTTCATCATCCGGTCTCAGTTACGGTAAAAAGCATGACAAAGCCAAATATTCCTGCTATCCATTCAGGCAGTTTTATCCGTATCTCTTTTGATCCTAAACGGAAACCCTTAACCTGTAAACTGTAATTCCATGACTGTTCCCGGTTGTATTATTGAATATATTGAAGGCGGAAAATTTTTCTGCGCCCTTGTGACAGCGGACACCGGTAAAAGATTCCGGCTGCTCAATCAAAACGGTCGTGAACTCAACCTGCCGGCATCAAGGATTCTCCTCGCCTCGAAGACAAAATACAACCCGGAAAACAATCGTTCCGAATTACTGCATATTTTAGAGAATGCCGCAAAAAAACGGGAAAAGTTAACCCACGAAATTGCGCTGGCTGAAATCTGGGAACTGGCCGTCCAGGAAGAACAGACTACGTTTTCTGCAAATTTTTTAGCCGAGCTGCAATTCGGCGGCGAGCTTACCGATGACCGGATCGCCGCCTTTCTGCGAGCGGTGTTCAACGATCGTTTTTATTTTAAATATAAAAACGGGCAGGTTACGGTCCACACCCAGGAGCAGGTTGAACAACTGCGGCACCAGCTGAAAAAAGAACAGGAAAAAGAAGCGTTGCTGGCTCACGGCGCCGACTGTCTCAAACAAATCTACCAGGGAACCGTGGTCGACAGTGAGCAGTGGCCGCAACTGGCTGAGGTCCTCGCAGGCATCGAAGAATATGTACTTATTGGTAATGAGGCTGAACAGGCGGATCTCATCAGGCAACTTCTGCAGCGGGCCGGTCTGAACAATCCCCACGACGGTTATCATCTGCTCATAAGGGCCGGTGTATGGCAGCGCGATGAAAACCTTGCCCTGCGCAAGGCTAAACAGCCGGTCGAATTTTCGGATGCATGCCTGCAACAGGCTGAAACACTGGAAGATGCCGATATCAAGACCCTGCTGGCCGACCCTGACCGCAGGGATCTTCGCGACCTGAAGATCTTTACCATAGATGCGGCCTCTACCAGAGACTATGATGATGCACTCCATGTTGAAGACCTGGGCGATACCATCCGCGTAGGCATACACATTGCCGATGTCGCCTATTATATTAAACCCGGCAGTCCACTGTTTGAAGAATCCCTGGAACGGTGTACATCTCTATATTTCCCGGAAGGACATATCCCCATGCTGCCCCCGGTTCTCTCCCAGGGGGTCTGCAGTCTTATTCGGAACATCCCGAAACCGGCGATGTCGTTTCTCATCGATTTTGACAAAGAGGGAACCATTGTCCATTCAAAAATTATTCGTAGTGTTATCCAGGTACAACGCCGTCTCAGCTATATGGAAGTCGACCGAATGCTTGCCGAAAATCCGGATTCGGAACCAGAGCTTTCCCTGCTCCATTCACTCACCCAAAAGCTGCAGCAGCAACGGGTAGACAACGGCGCTCTCCTGCTATCGTTTCCTGATGTTAATATTGATGTCCGCAATCCCGATAAAATATCGGTACGACTCAACCCAGTGGACACTCCAGCAAGAACGCTGGTTGCGGAACTGATGATCCTGGCCAACAGGGTGGCAGCCTCCTACCTGGCCGCCCAGGAAGCTCCGGGCCTGTTTCGCTCGCAACCTCCTCCAAGAAAACGCATTATCAGCGGCGTTCACAATGCAATGCAGGACATTGCGCGGCAGAGACGATTCCTTTCCAGGGGAGAGCTGACCATTCATCCCAAACCGCACAGCGGCCTGGGAATCAACTGCTATACCACGGTAACCTCTCCCATCCGCCGCGCCCTGGATCTCATTATTCAGCACCAACTGGCCAACATGATCTCAAGACGGGGAATTCTCTTTTCCGGTGATGAATGCAAGACCTTTACCGGTCTCATCGGTCAGAAACTTGCCAGGGCAGGGGGTGTCCGCCAGCAACGACATCGCTACTGGATTCTTCGCTTTCTCGAGCCCATGCAGGGTACCACCCTGCCGGCTCTGGTCGTGGGTAGTGGTCCACGGCGGGTTAATCTCCTGCTGATGAATTGTTTATATGATGTTGATTTACCCATAAACCCTGCATTTCCAGTCGATCCCGGTGATACGGTCCGGGTGCGTCTGGCCAGGGTAAATGCTCTGGATAATGTATTGCGCGTGGAATGGTAACACCCTTGCCGGCAACCCAGCAGGACTATGAATTTCGAAGCGCGGAATTTCGAACCGCGGCAGTAGATTGCTCTCGTCACACCGCTCTGCGGGGTGACGCAATCTGTGGCGCTCTGCGCCTGTTGTCCGCATGGAATAAACAATGCTGATTACCAATAAAGAAAGCAGACAAAGATAGTTGTTGCCATTTGTCCGCTTTCGTTCCACTCAAGCAGACCTGCAATATTCGCTCTCGTCACACCGCTCTGCGGTGTGACGCAATCTGTGGCGCTCTGCGCCTGTTGTCCGCATGGAATAAATAATGCTGATTACCAATAAAGAAAGCGGATAAAGGTAGTGGCTGCTGTTTATCCGCTTTCGTTCCACTCAAGCAGACCTGCAATATTCATTTTCCTGTTTTTTTTATGCCAGAAAATCAGCAGTCAGATTCTAAAGGCTTACCTGTACAGTTCAGCCTCAGCTAACAGCACCGCATCACTGTCTTTTGGAGAAAGAACCGGTTCGCCGGTGAAAGGCCAGTCAATGGCCAATTGCGGATCATCCCAACGTATCGCCCGTTCATGTTCAGGGGCATAGTAATCCGTGGTCAAATAAAGAAATTCGGCAACATCGGATAATACGACAAAACCATGGGCAAATCCTTCCGGCACCCAAAACTGTTTTTTATTTTCCGCTGAAAGAAGCGCACCTGTCCAGCGACCAAAGGTGGGCGAACTTTTTCGTATATCAACCGCCACGTCAAAGACTTCACCGATAATGACCCGTACCAGTTTTCCCTGGGACCGCCTGATCTGATAATGCAGGCCCCGCAAAACATTTTTTGATGACCGGGAATGATTTTCCTGAACAAAGCGCGTAGATAATCCGGTCGCTTCCCGCCAGCGACGCTGGTTGAAGCTCTCAAAGAAAAAACCACGCTTGTCCACAAATACCTGCGGCTCAATGATAAGGACTTCAGGAATATCGGTTTTTATAATTTTCATTTACCCTTACCGTACATGGTTTCGTAATATTTCTGATAGGAACCGTCCATAACCGATTCCGACCACTGCCTGTTATGCAAATACCAGTCAACAGTTTTTTCAATTCCCTGGTCAAAAGTGTAGCGGGGACGCCATCCTAATTCACGCTCAATCTTACCGGCATCAATGGCATAACGACGGTCATGGCCAAGCCTGTCCTGGACAAAGGTAATCAACTCCTGCCGTGGTTTACCATGCAACAGGCCAACTTTGGCATCCACCATATCACAGAGTTTTTCAACGACCTCAAGGTTGGTTTTTTCATTATGGCCGCCAATATTATAGGCCTCTCCGACACGCCCCTGATCAAGAACCTGAAGAATAGCCTCACAATGATCACGCACATATAACCAGTCGCGAATATTCCCACCATCTCCATATACAGGCAGAGGCTTACCGGCAAGGGCATTATTTAATATCAGGGGAATGAGCTTTTCAGGAAACTGGTACGGGCCGTAATTATTTGAACAGTTGGTTATCAGTATTGGCAGACCGTAGGTGTGATAATAGGCCCGGACAAAATGATCGGACGATGCCTTGGAAGCGGAATATGGAGACCTGGGGTCATAGGGTGTTTCCTCGGTAAAATATCCGGTTTCCCCAAGTGAACCATAGACTTCATCGGTACTGACGTGGAGGAATCGGCTGAAACTGTCACCTTTTCCCTGGTCAAGCCAGTATTTTTTTGCGCTTTCAAGCAGAGTAAAGGTTCCGAAAACATTGGTCTGCACAAAAGCTTCCGGCCCGATAATGGAGCGGTCAACATGGGACTCGGCAGCGAAATGAACCACAGCCTGGATGTCATGACTGGTAAAAAGTCTATCAATCAGGCTATTATCACAGATATCACCCCGCACAAAGGTATAACGGGCATGATTCTCGACCTCGGAAAGACTCTGCAGGTTTCCGGCATAGGTCAGTTTATCTAGATTTATCACTTGCAGGTCATCGCGCGTTTCCAGAAGCAGGCGTACAAAATTAACTCCGATAAACCCGCAACCCCCGGTAACCAAAACAGTTTTTTTCATTGATTTCCTTATATCAAATGCCAAGAACTCCAATATTGAGAATCTTCGCTAAAAATTTAAAATGGTTGTCAAGGCTATAGACAGCACAATGGTTCTGTAATGCATTTTGGCCAATGATTAAATCCGGGATCCCTATACCATTGATACCGATCTTTAAGCATTGATATTGATAGTCGCTGAGCTGCTCCCAGTTTACGACCAAGGGCAACTTCCTGACCTGCTGTAAAAGGGCAATTAATTTCCTTTGATTTCCAAGTCTCAGGAAAGGAATAAGCTCTGATAATATTAAATCATTGGTGACAACTATATTTTCATCAATAAATTCGTCCAGTTTTTCAAAATTATTACCATTTCTGAAATATTCAATCCAAATGGACGTGTCGACTAAGATCGACATTGACGTCCCCTGATTGCATTCAAATCAATATCTAAATCGACCTTCCCTTTATATTTTTTGATATCGGCAATTCTTGCTTTTCGAATAAGCTCTTCAAGGGCTGTGATAATTACTTTTGTTTTGGTTTGAATGTGAGTAGTACTCATTGCCTCTCTAAGAAGATCTTCCGGCAGATCAAGTGTTGTTCGCATAATACACCTCCTTATGCATAAAGATTTAGCAATCAATGCATACAAAGTCAACATTATCGACAACAAAACATTCAACAAATGGGTTGGCATGAACCGGCAAACAAAAAAAGCCGGCAGACCTCGGAAGGCCTGCCGGCAAACTAGCTTTTCAGGCGTAATCAGTATTAGAATTTGTACTGGAAACCTGCCTGGACACGATTAATATCACCATCTGCACCGTTTTCAACTTCACGGTAACCCCAGATATACTCGATACCCATGTTGACACGGGGAACCGGACTCCAGATCAGGTTGGCATGAACTGACTGATACTGCTTGTCAGCGCCGTCGGTTACGAAGTTCATATCGTTATCACGTTCGGCAATAGAGTAAATGACTGAGGAACGCAGATTATCCAGCCAAAAATGCTGGTATCCGGCAACAACGCCATACTGGTCACTGGTCTCAATATCTCCGGTAACGGGATTGAGGAAAGCATCTGCCCAACCGGCATTCAAATAACGACCGATGGCATTACCATAGTTAAATTCCAGAGTAACACTGTCTTTACCAAAGGTGGGAATAACAGCATTAGCGCTGAAGGCATAGCCGAGTTCACTGTCGTCATATTTGGCGGTATCAATGCTCAGGTCACGCAGCATACCGACAAGCGAGTAATGACCAAATCCCGGATCAAGGTTTACGCGGGCAATAATGTCGGGAAATACATTTTGACCGCCGTTAATTGTCGTATTTCCATCGTCACCCTTAACCATGAAATTATTTTCCGGATTTTCAACGGCAAACATGGCAGAACCACCGGAGAAAGGCTGGGTCCAGCGAACCATGGCCTGACGAATAAACAGCGAACCTGCCGGACCGCCGAAATCAATGGTGTCGGTATAGGCAGCCAGATCAATGAAGGTGGACCAATCCTGGCCTATACGCAGATGCCCAAGCTCTCCATAGGCGCGCCGCAGACGCAGACCATAAGAGTTGCTGTATACCTCGTTGCCGCCGGCTCCATAAAAATCGGTTTCGATCTTAATGTTGAATTTTCCGTAATCAGTATCGGTGGAAGTGGCAAAACCCAGACGGGTCTGGCGGGCATGCATGATGAAAGAATTATCGGCAAGTTTATCCTGGTCCTTATCAAGCGGTACGGCACCGGGGGTATATGCAAATTTACCTCCACCATCGGTATCGGTATAGATGGCATCCATCTTTGCATAGCCGTAAATCTTCATGGTGGTGTTGGACGGCAGTTGCAGGCCACTGGCTTCAGGCTTTTTGCTTGCTACTTCCTTGACCGTTTTATTGGTTTCAGCCTGATTTTCCTCCATAACGGCCATTTTCTGTTCCAGGGTCTGAACAGTCTGTTTCAACTGCTCAATCATGGCCTTCATGTCTTCCATGGACTCGCCACCACGGGTGCCGGCTATGGCTGTTGAGGCAGCGCCCACACAGGCCGATGAAATGACAACAGCTGCAAAAATCGCCCGGGTTTTTTTCCAACCCCATTTAGCATCTCTCATTTTTCTTTCTCTCCTTTAATAAAGTATAAACAACGAC
The DNA here is from genome assembly GCA_026986885.1 of Desulfobulbaceae bacterium. Next base: position 6,465 of record JALSNT010000146.1, on the reverse strand, counting down.
AAATACAATGGTACAATTTCCAAACTTCTTATAGATCCGGTTAATAAAGCAAATTATCCGTCTCGTCAAGAAATAAAAGTACAATTTTTTGTATTTTTCTGAAATACAGGTCTTCAACAATCAATATCGTTTTATTGCACCGGGAAAAACACCTGTATCGCCCCCCTGAGTCTGAGGTTATGACCTTGCGTGGGACAATCATCTTAAAAGAAAATTAAATCCTTTTGTACAACGCATCCCCTCTATCAATTTGCGTCAAGGGCCCGGCAATCATCGGTCATCCAGCCGATACGGATATCCTGACCAACTGCCAGAAGTTTACTGTCACTGGCATTGGGAATTTTTACGATAAATTCATCGTTGCCGGCAACCGTCATTCGGCAACGGATATGATCACCAAGGTAAATCATCTGTTCCACGTGCCCATCAACCGTCTGGGCCATATTTTCTTCTTCCGGGTTAATAACCACCCGTTCCGGTCTGATGGAGAGCAATGTCGGCACACCGGGTGCGTCAACATTGATCGCAATTGCCGACACCTTCTGTCCGTCATCCAACGTCACCCTGGCAACCCCTTCTTCAATAGCATCGACCTTTCCACGTAATGTATTGTTTTCACCAATAAACTGGGCAACAAAAGAGTTGTCCGGCCGCTCATACAGATCATCCGGCGGCGCGATCTGCTGGATAATCCCGTCTTCAAACACGGCAATTCTATCAGACATGGTCAATGCTTCCGATTGATCATGGGTCACATAGACAACGGTAACGCCTAATTTTTCGTGGATTTTTTTGATTTCATACTGCATCTGTTCCCGAAGCTGTTTATCCAGGGCACCGAGCGGCTCGTCCATAAGAACAAGCTCCGGATTAAACACCAGGGCCCGAGCCAGGGCCACACGTTGTTTCTGACCGCCGGAAAGCTGACCGGGATACCTGTCCATGAAATCGACCATCTGTACCATATCCAGGGCCTCCCGGACGGCACGATCAACCTCATCTTTCGGCAGTTTCCGAACCTTTAAAGGAAAGGCGAGGTTCTTACCGACCGTCATGTGTGGAAACAGGGCATAATTCTGAAAGACCATCCCTATGCCCCGTTTATGGGGCGGCAGGTTATTCACCGGCTTACCGTTGTAATAAATTTCTCCGTGGGTAGCGGTTTCAAACCCGGCAAGCATCATCAGGCAGGTTGTTTTGCCGGAACCGGACGGACCTAACATGGTGACAAACTCTCCTTTTACAATGTCAAGGTTAAGATCTTTGACCACCAGCCGAACACCGTCATAACTCTTTTGAACACCTTTAAAACTGACATGATACTGTTGTGCATCCATCTGTTCTTTTCACCTGTTGTTATTAAGAAATATGGGGCAGCTACCGCCCCGTCTCCTGTTCCCCATCAGCCGTTAAATCAACGGGGCTGATCAAAGAGATACGGCCCGTGGTCGGTCTTGCCGACAAAGACGGCATGGGAAACCAAATTTCCCCGGGGGGTATAATAATGAAGATAAAACCCCGGATCTTCTACCATAAAGGCCGAGGGTAACTGCATGGTCAGGTCCAGATATAGCTGCAATCCCATGGAGGGCGCGGTAGTGACCACGGTACCACACCAGGCGACATGGGAGGCAAGATGAATATGACCGCAGAGAATGCGCAGAATGCAGGGAAAGTCGGCAACGACCTCTCCCAGATATTTCGCTCCTGCAAAGCCATCCTCATCTGTTTCCAGCACCCCGCATTTAACCGGCGGATGATGCAGAAAAAGTAACGTCGGTCTCTCGCGGTTGGCGGCCAGGCACTCTCCCAGCCAATCGGCCTGCAGAACTGATATTTTGCCACCCGGTGCTTTGTTAGTACTTGAATCCAATCCGATCAGACAAAGCTCCCTGTCCTCAATAAGATAATCAAAACAATCACCGTACGTTCTGAAAACAGTATCTCCGCTCTGCCGATCAAGCAGGGAAGAAAGCGTACTCCTGCGGTCATGGTTGCCCGGCACCACATACCAGGGCATGTGCAGCCTGCTCAGCAGCAGACCTGCCGTCTCGACCTCTTCCCTCTGGCCGCTATAGGTTATATCGCCGGTAACCACAACAAGGTCCGGCCTTGGAGCCATCTTATTTATATAGCTGATACAGCGTGTAAAATTTTCAACCGTATCTACTTTGCCATAGGCCGTCAAGCCGGGGGCGGTTATGTGGGTATCGCTTATATGTGCTATCAACACCTTGCGTATTTCCCGTTATCAGGCGGCGATATTGGCCGGCGCATTGAGCTTTTCATTGCGTTTGCGTAAAAACTCCAGGGTCAGCATCAAAAGCCCGGCAAAGAAGATAAGCATGCTGGCAACCGCCAGAATCGTCGGACTCAAGTGTTCACGAATCCCGGAAAACATCTGCAGCGGCAAGGTCCGATGCGCCGGACCGGCAATAAACAGCACCACCACCACCTCGTCCAGGGAGGTGGCAAAGGCAAACATGGCACCGGAGACTATGCCGGGCATGATCAAAGGCATGACTATTTTAAAAAAAACCGGCAGCGGTGCGGCTCCAAGGCTGGCGCCGGCATTCATCAGGCTGTAGTCAAAGCCCTGCAGGGTAGCACTGACCGTTATCAAAACAAAGGGCATCCCTAAGATGGTATGGGCAAGGATTATGCCGATATAGGTATCATTTAGTCCGATTCTGGCAAAAAACAGGTACAGGGCCAGGGCGGAAATAACCAGCGGTATCATCATGGGCGAGATCAACAACGCAACGAGCAATTCCTTGCCGGGGAACTTAACCCGGTTGATACCAACCGCTGCCGTTGTCCCTAATACCGTTGCCAGTATCATGGAACAGACCCCGACAATCAGGCTGTTCTTGACCGCCACCGCCCATTGCCCGGAATCTATAACATCATGATACCAGCGCAGGCTGAACCCCTGCAAAGGATAATGAAGAAACTCACCGCTGTTAAAGGAAAGCGGAATAATGGTCAGGATTGGAAAAACAAGATAAATAAAAACAACCGCCACCAGCACGCGAAAAACATAATACCAGATTCGTTCGCCGGTCGTCGCATGTACGGAAAGAGCCATGGTAATCACCCAAGTTTCATGTTGGAAATATTGACCCGCTTACCGAAGATCAAGTAAAAAGAGCCGGTCATAATCAACAGGACCACCCCTAACGCCGATGCCATACTCCAGTTCACCCGTTCATTGACAAAAAAAGCGACAAAATAACTGACCATCTGGTCCCTGGGGCCGCCGACCAACGCTGGGGTGATATAGTAACCAAGGGCCTGGATAAAGACCATCAGGCAGCCGGCCCCTATGCCCGGCAGGGTCATGGGAGTATAAACCTTAAAAAAAGCGGCAATGGGCGTGGCTCCGAGGGAACGGGCGGCCCGCACATAATACGAAGGAATACCGGCCATAACACTGTAGAGCGGCAACACCATGAAGGGGAGTAATACATGGGTCATGGCCACATAGACGCCGATCCTGTTGAACACCAGAGACAACGGCTGGGAAATAATCCCAAGATACAGCAGAAATGAGTTGACGACGCCTTTATCCTGCAGCACCAGAATCCAGGAGAGTGTCCGCACCAGCAAGGATGTCCAGAAAACCAGCAAAAGACCTATCATCAGCAGATTACGCACCGACGGCGAACTGGTTGCCATAAAATAGGCCAATGGATAGCCGATAAGCAGACAGAGCAGGGTTACGGAAAGACTGATATAGACGGTTCGCTGGATAATGGAGATATAAATGGCCTGCTCCTTCGGCACCCCGACAATATGGTTGGCATCGTCATAGCGAAGGTCAACGGCCCGCATCAGATACATGAGGGTGATATTTCTCAGGCCACGCTTCATAACTGTCCAGTAATGGGGATCACCCCATTTTTTATCAAGGGCTATCAACTTTTCCTTGTAAGGAGGCCCGCCTATCTTTTTCAATTTACGGCCTGATTTCAACAACAGGCTGTAAAACCCCACCTTATCAAAGTTTAACCTGCGACCGGCGGAGGCAAGGGTGCGTGCGGGGTAGGCGGTTTTCATATCAGCAACGACAGCGGCAAAGGCGGATTCATCGGGCAACCCCTGGCCTGTCCACCTGCTGAGGGCCCTGGTGGTTTCCGGCAGGATTTTCCGCATCTGGGAATTATCTACACTGCGGTAGAGCATGATGCCGATGGGAATAAAGTAAAAAATCAGCATGATAAGCAACAGGGGCGCTATCAAGGATACCGCCTCAATCTTCTTGCGGCGTTCGGCCTTCCGCAGCTTGTCGCGCAGGGTCGCATCAGCTGTATTTTGCTGGGCCATGAGATTCCTCTAAGTAGTAATAAAACCTAAGCTCAACTCAGGTAACAAAGGATGAAAAACAGGAACGGGAACAGGCGCCCTCCAGTCCGTACCGGACAGCAGGGCATCCTGTTCGGTTTACATTTGGTTTATTTGGCAACCCAGGCCTGAAAGCGCTGCTCAAGACTTTCACCGTTGTCCAGCCAGAATTCAACACTGGTCATCAGGGCATTATCAAGATGTCCCTTGGCCGTCGGCAGCAGGGGCAGCATATCTTTATCAATGAACTTACCCGTTCCCTTTGCGGTCCAGCCATAGGCTATCTTGTTGAAAAACACGGCCTGACGATCAGGACGCATGGCAAAGGAGATAAACTTCAGGGCCTTGTCAACATTGGGAGAACCCTTGACAATGGTCCAGTAATCCATGGAATAGAGATTGCCGTCCCAGATAATGGCGAAATTACGCTTTTCTTCCTTATTAATTCTGGTCACCCAGGCGTTATACGCCATGGACATGACGACATCCCCGGCGGCAAGTCGCTGCTGTGGTTCAGCACCTGCCTTCCACCAGACAATATAGGGTTTGAGCTCATCTAATTTTTTAAAGGCCCGATCCACCCCGGCCTTGGTGGCAAGAGTTTTGTATACATCCTCGCGGGGAACACCGTCGGCAAGCAGAGCGATTTCCAGAGTCATCTTGGCACCCCGGCGCATGCCGCGCTTGCCAGGCCATTTTTTCACATCCCAGAACTCGGCCCAGGTCTTGGGACCATTTTTTATCACGTCTGCATCATAGGAAAAAACCGTGGACCAGATGAGTACCCCGGCGCCGCAATCGGCAGCCGCTCCATCGACCAGATTTTTTTTATCGGTAATTTTGGACCAGTCAAGGGTCTCAAAAACCCCTTCTTCACACCCCTGGAACATCTCCGGTGCTTCAACCTGCACTACATCCCAGGTTATATCGCCGGTCTCGACCATACCGCGAATCTTGGCCATCTCACCGCTCCAGGAATCTTCAACGATTTTAATGCCGGTCTCTTTCATAAAAGGATCAAAATAGGCAACCTTATGGGCAGCCTGGGTAGTGCCGCCCCAGCCGACAATGGTTAAATCGCGGGACTGTGCCGGTACAACACACAGGGCACATGCGGCAACGGCCGCAGCAAGTGACAAAATGCAACTTTTCATAACCCTTTCTTTCATACTGTTTCCTCCTTTTTAAACAAGTAAATGCCCCGGAAAAGACTGCTATCCGATGACGATAACAAGGTCGATCAGTCCGCCGGAGGACGGGACAGGATTCCTCGACGTACCGCCACCTCTTTCACAATCATGCATAACATGATCATTACCATGAATGATTTGACCGAACAAGCATAAAAAAACCATATTTCAGCCTCTAACCAACTTCTAACATAACCGTAACCCAACTCAAATATCTCCGGTCCCCTGCTCCGGGTGATCGTGCTCAAAAATCGCCGGGACTGATTGTCACCGGCCGACCTTGACAGATATATTGAAATAAAGTTGTATATTTCCTGAATTGAGCGATTTTCATTCATCTTACCAGGAAATATCCATGACCCCTACCCTCCGCAGACAGGAAATCCTCAACATGGTTCGCCGGCAAAAACGCGTCTACGTAGACGAGCTGGCCGAGCGGCTGCACATTTCCAGGGAAACCGTGCGCCGGGATCTCAGCGAACTGGCCAGAACCTGCAAGGTACGGAAATTCCATGGCGGCGCCGAACTTCCCGGTACCCATGGAGAAAACCGCTTCCAGGAACGAATGGCCGAAAACGTATTGGCAAAGGTTTCCATTGCCGCTAAAGCGTTCTCCCTGATTACCCCGGGCGAAACCATTTTCATCGACACCGGCTCGACGACCCTTTACTTTGCTGAAAAGCTGGCCGAAATTTCCGACTTGACCGTGGTCACCAACTCAACGGAAATTGCACGTATACTAAGCGGTCACAGCAACAACGGAAATTCGATCCAGGTCTTTCTGTTAGGCGGTGAATATCATGACGACAATCGGCAGACTGCAGGCAACATGGTCATTGACCAGTTACGTCTTTTCAGGGCCCACCACGCCATACTGACCATCGGCGCTCTGGATGCGCGCAGCGGTATTATGGATTTTAATATCAACGAG
>JALSNT010000145.1 GCA_026986885.1 Desulfobulbaceae bacterium | reverse complement strand
CCTTATTTTTGTCCACGGTAACCCGTAAATACCGTGCCTTTCTTTCCAGGCGAATCATTTTTTCCATGGTAAAATTTGTCGTATGGCATACTCTAAGTATGGCAGGATAAAAAGAAAAGGAAAAAATCGACGGATTATTTTACTAAATGAGAATGTAGACCCTCTCCATGATAAAAAAAAAGCGGAATATTTCTGTTGCCGTTGGCCAAAAAATACCCTTTGACCGTATCATTCTTACCGGTTTCCGGGCCACCGGTAAATCCCTGGTCGGTGGTCTGCTGGCGGAGCGGTCAGGGTTGGATTTTGTCGATACTGATACGCTTCTCTGTTCACAAAATGGTATCAGTGTGCTGGAATTTGTCCGCCGGTTCGGCTGGCAGGAGTTTCGCAGGCAGGAAGAGCAATTATTGCGCGAACTGGCAAACCGTTCATCGCTGGTGATTGCAACCGGAGGAGGCTGCATTCTCCATGAACAGGCCTGGCGTACTTTACGGAAAAAGAGTATTGTATTCTGGCTGCAGGCTGATCTTTCGACCATTGAACAGCGTCTGCTTGCCGACACCGGCAGTTCCCAGCAGCGGCCTTCTTTAACGGGCGGTGATTTTCTTCAGGAAGTCCGGGAACAGCTCGCCCTTCGACTTCCCCTGTACGGAAATGGTTCCGATCATGCCGTTGTCACCGATGATCGGCATCCTTTGGAACTGGTCAGTGAAATCGAGACGATACTGGCGGCAGCTGCAGGCTCCCTTCCCATTTAGTGATGGTATCGCCCGGGCAACAAGTGGGCCGTCTCTTGAGTTTAGTTGCCGGGAACTGTTGACAAAAATATTCGGTTTGAGGTGAATGGTTATGGCAGGAAATACCTTTGGTACTCTTTTTCGGGTAACGACCTGGGGCGAATCCCATGGCCCGGCATTGGGGGCGGTGATTGACGGCTGCCCTCCGGGTATTGAACTCTGTGAAGAGATGATTCAGGCGGAACTTGAACGCCGTCGGCCGGGGAAAGGCGGGGCCACCTCGCCGCGTAAGGAGTCGGACCGGGTACGCATCATGTCCGGAACATTTCGCCCGGAGAATTGTGTCTGTGAGTTGACCACCGGTACTCCCATTTCCCTTGTAATTATGAATGAAGATGCCCGTTCCAAATCATACGGGCCGTTACGGGATGTCTTTCGCCCGGGCCATGGTGATATGACTTACCAGGCCAAGTATGGTATCCGAGACCATCGCGGCGGCGGTCGTGCCTCTGCCAGGGAAACGGCGGCGCGGGTCGCTGCCGGGGCGGTTGCCGCCCGGTTGCTGTCGATTTTTTCCATGGAGGTTCAGGCATATACCGTTGCTCTTGGCGGGGTGGCTGCCGAACGGCGGGATCTGGACATGATTACGGAGAATCGATTGTTATGTCCGGATAATGAGGCTGCGGCGGCCATGGAGACCCGTATCGCCGAGGTACGAAAACAGGGAGACAGCCTGGGCGGCATAGTTGAAATCCGCGCCACCTGTCTGCCGGGGCTGGGGGAGCCGGTGTTTGCCAAGCTTGACGGTGAACTTGCCCGGGCCCTGATGTCCATTGGGGCGGTTAAGGGGGTTGAGATCGGTGCCGGTTTTCAGGCGGCGGCCATGCGGGGTTCGGAGAATAACGACCCGATTTCACCGGAAGGATTTTTAAGCAATAATGCCGGTGGAATCCTGGCCGGTATCAGTAATGGCGAGCCTCTCATCCTCCGGGTTGCGGTCAAGCCCATACCGTCCATTCATAAGCAGCAGCAGACCGTTGATCTCTATAATCGGCCAAGAACCATTCAGGTCGGCGGGCGCCATGATATCTCTGCCATTCCGAGGATTGTACCGGTCTGTGAGGCCATGGTGCGGTTGACCCTGGCCGATCATCTCCTTCGGCAGCTTCCCCTGGAACAGGTACGGGCAACCATTGCCCGTTTTTCGAGGCAATGAGCAGGAAAAATAATGGAAAAGGGGTGACGGCAATCCGCAATCTGTGGATGGTGAGCAGGGAGTATGATCGACTGGCCGGTGCCGGCGGAGTCAAGGATGTCTGCCGCCAGCTGGCCGAGACCCTTGTTGCTGAGGCGGACCTTGCGGTAACTGTCGTTTTGCCACGTTACGGGTTCATGGACGCTGAAAAACTCGGATTTTCTCCACTGTCGCTCATGGATAAGCGACAGGTTGCTATCTGTGGTTCCAGCATGGGTGAAGACTGCATGCTGGCAATGGATTATCCCGATAAAGAGCGGCGGGAACGGGTTTCATTTTGGCAGCAAGGGCGGAACGGGGTTCGTATTATTCTGGTTGAGTCACCACGGTTTTTCGAAAAATCAGGGGTCTATACATATACGGCGGCCGAGGAGGCCCGGGTCGACTGGCAGAAAAAAGGAATGGGGCATTACGATTATTTTGCCATGAATATTCTCCTGCAGAAGGCGGCCCTTGCCGTTATGATCTACCTTGATGAGCGGCCCGATGTCATCCACTGTCATGACGGTCATGCCGCCACCCTGGCGGCCCTGATGCGTGAGCTTCCCGGCCATCGCCATTATTTCAGGCATAGCGGTGTGTTGGTAACCATTCATAACGCAGGCATCGGCTACCACCAGGAGATTGAAGACCTGCCCTTTGCCCGGTCACTGACCGGTTTGCCTGGATCGGTTATCCGGCGCGGCATGCTGGGAAAGCGGTTTGATCCGTTTGTCTGTGCCGCCGATTATGGTGTCATCAATACCGTTAGTGAAAATTATGCCCGTGAACTGCAGCAGACAAAAAATGATGCCCGAACCGGCTGGCTTGGACATCATCTGTTGAAAAAGGGAATTCAACTGGCCGGAGTGACCAACGGCATAAATCCTGCTGATTTCGACCCGATGAACCCGGATCGTCTTGGACTGGTCGCCGCTTTTAATCCCGGCAAGGGTGAGCTGGCTGGTAAGTATCGCTGCAAAGAGGCCATGCTGTCCGCCTGCGGAGGTGACGGCTCCTGGGAGCATGTGGTACAGGCCGGGGCGCTGCACCCGGACAGTACGCTGCCGCTTTTCACCTTTATCGGCCGGATGACCGAGCAGAAGGGGGTGGATATACTGCTGGCCGCTCTGCAACTGCTATCGATGAAAACCCGGTTGCAGCTTCTGGTCCTGGGCTCCGGTGATTCCGGACTTGAGACGGCTTTGACACAGTTGGCCGCCGGCGACGATGAGCGTTTTCAGGTTTGCTACCTGCAGGGTTATGATCCTATTCTTGCTAATCGGATCTATGCGGCAGGCGATTTTTTCCTCATTCCCTCTTTGTATGAACCCTGTGGGCTGACCGATTATATTGCCCAGCTCATGGGTAATCTGCCCGTTGTTCATCTGGTCGGCGGCCTGGTCAAGGTGGAAGACGGCAAGACGGGTTTTGGCTATGTCGAGCATTCAGGTGTTGCCCTGGCTGCAACCATGCAGCGGGCCATATCGGTCTTTACGGATGATCCGCAGCGAATTGGCGCCATGCAGAGGGCGGCAGTGGAGCGAATTTATGAACGTCATACCTGGAAACGGGCCATGAACGGCTATCTTGCTTTATATGCTCAGGCAAGGCGTATGGCCTGCGGAAGCTGACACGATGGAGAAAGATCTATCTTTATCCGGTGGTTGGGGGGCAACGCCGCGACTGGTTTGCAGTACGGCGGGATCATTTTGCACGTCAGGTGATTGACTACATCGTCACCTGATTGCTCTCCTCCTGCCGCCTCCTCTCAAGCTCGCCTGTCTTCCATGGTTGACGTGGAGCTTTTGATCGGCAAATGGAAAAAGATAAATAATTATAATTATTTTCTTTTAAAAATGTTGCAGGCGGTTTGAAACGATCAATTCAGGTATCCATTATAACGTTTAAGCAACATTGTGCCAAACCTCAACAGGATAAGAAACCTAAAGCCGGTTTCACCTGCAACCCAATAGAACAATGGACATCGAATTTCGAACTGCAGAATTTCGAACCGCAGTGTGCCCTGAAACGTTCGCTCTCGTCACACCGCTCTGCGGTGTGACGCAAT